>NZ_JBLIYY010000004.1:0-252874 GCF_057480965.1 Acinetobacter sp. P37
CGGTCGATGCGATTGAAACTGAATATCCAACCGCAGCTGGTAAATTCCAAGATCGTCTAGATGCATTGACAGATATCGTGTTACCGACGGTGAACGATGAAAACGGCAATGGCATTGATGATGCAACGGATCTCGCAGGCGTAGAAGATTTAGTTGCTGATGCAGAACAAGCCTATCAAGATGCAGCAGATGCACTGGCTGCAGCTGAATCGGACAACTTGATCACGCCAAGTGAATTGGCTACGTTGACTCAAAACTTGGCGGATGCACAACAAGCCAAAGCAGATGCACAAGCAGCGGTCGATGCGATTGAAACTGAATATCCAACCGCAGCTGGTAAATTCCAAGATCGTCTAGATGCATTGACAGATATCGTGTTACCGACGGTGAACGATGCAATTGCAGTTAATGATGAAGTAGATGCAAATATAAATCTTGAACATCTACCAATCACAACGAATATCACACCAACTTCTAACGTTGCATTTGCTGTGGTTGGCTTACTCGGAGCTAATTTAAATCTTGGTAGTCCCTTAACACAATTTACAGTTGAAGAAGGCCACACGCAAAATTTAACTTTTACTGTAAGCAGTGGAATTAATTTAGGTGTGGGTCAACAACTTAGTATTGTCCTTCAGAAGTATGAAAATAATGAGTGGGTAGCAGTTGGGAATACTCAAGACGAGTATTCATTAATTAACTTAAACTTATTAGGTAATAATTTAGTTGGTACGGTTACGGATCTTCCGGAAGGTCAATACCGTGTTAATCTAGGAATTAATAGTGCTGTAGGATTAAGTATTTTCCCAAGTGTGACAATCAGTGGAACGGATACAGATTTGGGGATCTCAAGTGATACAGCGACAGGTAACGTCCTCACTGGTGATGGCGGTGCGACAGCAGATAATGTATTAGCGGATACTGTTGTAAGTACGATCAAACTAGTTGGTGGGGTAGCGATACCTGTTGATACTGATGGAGTAAATATTCAGGGCTTATACGGAACATTAAATATTAAGGCAGATGGTACCTATACTTATACTGCAAATCCAAAAATTGAAAGTTTGGGTAAAACAGAGGTCTTTGAATACACAATTGCTGATCCAGCAGATACTAATGCGACCAATAACACAGCTCAGCTGACTATCAATATTGGTAGTAACGATGTGACTGGTGTTGTGGCAGCTGAAAATGACATATTCGATTTAGATGTAAATGTTGCGAAGAATGTTTTGTTCAAAGAACATGAGCAAACAGATGTTTCGACTGTAGCCTCAAGCACAGCTACACAAAGTGATTCGGGCACAATTCAATTTACTCTAGGAGATGTAAATAAAGGTACTTTAGGTTTATCTAATGCTTTAGCGACCTCGGCAGCAACCACTACTATTACCTATAGTTTGAAATTGGATGGAGTTGCAATAGCTATTTCTGGTGCACAAGGTACAAACACTTCTAATGTTTATACTGTAGTGAAAACGGCAACACTCTCTACCATTTCGGCCAGTAACTTATTCTCAATTGATTTGAGCAGTTTAGCGGCTGGAAATTATGAGTTAACTTACACTGTGACTAAAGCTGCAGGAAATATACTTGGGGCCGCTACATCAGCATCTCAGGTAACTGCAGTATTGGATGGGACATCCTATACATACAATGGAGAGCATACAGACAGTACATCACAAGTGATCATTACGGGTAATATTTATGCTGATAATGGTGTAGCTACAGATACATTGGATACAACATTTACTAAACTTCTAGTTGGAGGGGTAACTATTGGCTACAATGAATCAACTACATATGAAACAGCTAAAGGTTACTTTGAAGTTAAAGGGAATGGTGATTATACCTATACTGCAAAAGCAGCTGGTGATACGACTAATTTGTCTGCTGATGTAATTAATTACACATTGATTAGCCCAACAGGTGCAACTGATAGTGCTTCTATTACAATTAATCCAGTATTGAATAATTCTGGAGTAGTTCAATATAGTACCAGTGGTGATGATACCTTTAATACAGGTACTGGCGCCGATACTGTAATTTATGACTTGTTGTCAACTGGAACTGCTGGTGGTAATACTAGCCTGTTAGGCAATGATACATGGGCGGATTATAATTTTAATGAAGGCGACGTGTTGGATTTGCGTGGTTTATTCAGTGATACAAGTACTGCACTAACTGATGCAAATATTGGAGGCTTTATTCAAGTTGAACAATCTGGTACTGATGTAAAAGTAAGTATTGATTTAGATGGACCTACATTTGGTGTAAGTAATTACACAGGTCTTGTAATTTTGAAAAATACTGATGTTACTCTGCAAGATCTTTTAGATAGTAATCAACTTATATTCTATTAAAATAGAATTTAAGCAATCAGAAAAGAGCCTCCTCGGAGGCTTTTTTTTATTTTCTTCATAAACACCGCTAGATCAAAATAAAATGTGAAACTCATCAAATTAAAATGAACAACATGTGTATACATCTCAAACGTATGCGATTTTAGTGATTAAAATTATAAAAATAATAAATAAAATCAAGATTATAAAATTGTGGAAGGCACTAAATTACGCTATTTTTTAAGGGTGAATTTTTTGAGATTTTTGCTGTGAATTTAAAGGCAATTTTATGGGTGGGGAGTATTGGATTTGCATTACATGGTTGTACAACCATGCAGAGTTTAAACCCAAATTCATTTAATCATTATGCTTCACCACAAGAAGTGATCAATCAAAAAGAGCTAAATAGCTCAAATGGAAAGGCGAAAGAATACGTCTATGATTGGGGACCACAAAAGAAAAATGTGGAAGTAGAATCGCTCATACCTAAGCAAAATATGAGCAGTTACTGCCAAGCCAAAAATGGCAAATTTATTCAACTGAATAAAAGCAATTTGAACCAAGTCAAAAATGCATGGAGTCGTAAATTATTAGCGACCTATAGCAGCATAAAACAGGGTACAGGTGTATTTCAGTGTAGTCAGGCAGATGGACAGCGCTGGATGGTTGCTATTGAACCCGTTTCAGAGCGTAAATTAAATGACCGTTCTGAAACCCGCTTAGTCAGTTTGTATACAGCAATCATTGGACCCGAAGAACGTCGCAAAAACTATAATAAACAAGAAGAAACTGTAGCTAAAAAAGCCACACCAAGAAAAGCCAAAGCAACGACAATAAAAAACAATGCGAAAGATGAAGCAAAAAAAGAAGTAGAGACTAAAAAAGAAACCAAAGCCAAAGAGCCTGAAAATAAACCAACAGCGAAGCCAGTTGCAGAAACATCGCAGCAGATACAAATGCGTTTATATGTGAATGCTCGACGCGACCTGAATGCCGGAAAAAACCAAGTCATCGCTTGTAATAATGCACAGCGCGCTTATAGCTATGGCAAATTAAATGGTGCAAATGCCAATAGAGCCTATGCTGAATCAGGTATGCTCGTTGCAAAATGCTTAACGTCAGTGCCTGCATATAGCAAAAGTTATCCAAACGCCAATGCAAGAGCAAAAGGCATCCTACAAAACTTAGCGACCAACTATAACCACGCAGGGGCAAAAAATATGTTGAATCGTATGAAATAAACTTCAACAGGATAAAAGCCATTTGGGGAAATACGCTTTTATCCTGATCCAATGATGTACTCAGATAAAATTTTAAAAAATAATAAGGAAAAACCATGAGTTCAGTAAATGAAAATTATTTTAATACACCATTATTTGACCGAGAATTGACAGAAATTACAGTCAATATCGAGCAAACACCGTTCTTTTTGAATGATCGTGGGCATCCAACATATTTAGCATCACTTGGGTCAGGGATTCATTTAATTACCGAGTCGGCCACCAATGCGAAAATGACGATGGGAAATGGCTACGAGGTTCCTTCTGAAATTTCGACTAAAATTACCAATTGGGGGGAGCAAACGGAGCTTGATTTTGAAGGGCAACACTTCGAGTTTATGCCATTGGTGGCAACCAAAGAAACCGCGGCAGCTTTTGGTATCACCCTAGTCCATGAAGGTGAAGCGATTCAGATTCATTCAAATCAAAAACGACTGTCAGAAATTCATTATGAATACGGCATGATGGCAGGGCATTATTTGCCTTATGAAAATGCAACATCAAATTTAAATGGCTGTAAAACTTTAACGCCATTTGTCATTACTGATTTAGAACATCATGACTTTCCGCATATTTTTAGCGCGACCGATCAGGATCAATTGCCACTGGTCATCTCAGTAGGGCGCTATTTTCCAAATCTAGGCAAGATTTACTTGGCAGATTTATGGGTCAATCCGGGAGATGCTTTATACATTCCTGCGAAACCAAAATATTTAAATCCCGAGTTTATTGACCTACATAATAACCGTAATGCAGCACTTGCATGTTGGCGAGGTGATAGCAATAAATCGACATTGACCACCCATAGTTTGCTCGATACCCACGGACATTTTTACTGGTATTGGAATAGAAGGCCAACGATTCATCCTCTCATCTATGCACCGACTAGCAAAAATGAATAGTTGAGTTACATAGACCAAACAGCAAATACAGCACTTCATGATACAAAGGTGACTCAAGTTTTGGGAGTTTGGTCTATGGCTTACGGTTTATCTAAAAAATTACATCTACGTTTTTCACGACGTGCAGGTTTAGCTGTATTGACGCTCATCATGCTCGGGTCGACTCAGGTGAGTTTAGCGAGTCCGACGGTCGATCAGCTCAGTCAATGTTTAGTGAAATCGACCACTGCCGCAGATAAAACCACGGTTTTGCAATGGACCTTTTCTGCCTTGGCAGCGCATCCAGATTTAAAACAATACAGTAATGTCAGCGATGCGCAAAAAACACAACTCGATAAAAATCTGGCTCAAGTGATGCAGCGAATCTTGGTGGAGCAATGTTCTACGCAAACGCAGGCCGTAATTAAAGCCGACGGTCTACAGGCTGTAGGCGAAAGTTTTCAAGAGCTTGGTAGTATTACTGGGGATGAAATTTTAAAGACGCCTGAAATTAAACAACAACTACAAGGCGTACTGCGTTATGTCGATTTGAATAAATTGGTGACTAAATTTTTAACCCCAGAAATTTGGAATAAATTGGGTATCGTTCGTTAATGTTTAGTCTTAAATATTGATTATGGCTAATTTGTGGATGAACATTACCATCAAGCAAAATGTTAAGTTCAGGGTTGTATAATAAGCAGATTGTGTCTGTATCTATAAATGATTGATGGAATATTAAAATCATTTAATCAGTATTGTCTGCTTTGTCCTGTATGGCTTCCAATGATGTGTTGTATATGCAGAATGAAAATACGCCTTGACTCAGCTATATATTGAAACGACTTGAGCAGATGCAGAAAAAATAATATCTACAGATTTAGACCTTATATTTAGTATTAACTGAAATATTTTCAATCGAAAATATGGAAAATAGCAAGAAATAAACTTTTAAAGACGAACCAAATTCCACGTAATATAAAATTAAAAATGATTTCTATAATCACGTTTATCAAAAACTTTAAAAGCTTAAGTGATAATGATCCGAGTTGATATAGAAGCCATTTCAATAGACGAAAGGGTGCATAGCACATCAAATAAAATGGTTGCCGCTTAAAGCGCTGCCAACCCTCAATCCAAAGAGATTGTAATTTGCTAAAGTTTAATGAGGGTATTTTCTCACTGAAAACGAGGGCATACATCCACACAACAAAGAGGATGCCTAATATTGATAAACCAATCGAGAGTGCACTCATCTTACTTTTTAATGCATCGCGTTATAAAAATTCAAGATTGGACGTGCTAAATCCTGATGTTCTGCATTTAGTGTCACTTCGATACTTTATTAAAGGTATCTTCATCATAGTATTTAGCAATGCCATGGGTTTTTGCACCGAATTTGGGGATTTGATAGCTAAAAAACGCGGTGGTTTTGGATGGATGTACGAGATTTATTTTTTTATGCGGATCGACATAGCCACCAAATTCACTTTCTATACTTTCTTTCAGAATATGTGGAAAATAAAGAGTGGCATAGGGCAGACCACAGCCTACACATGCCGATGAATTGTATAAATCAATTGCCTCATTTCCCTGCGGATTCATAATCACCACAGAGCCAGTACCATTCGCTCCTGCAGCAGCTTGTATGTTATTCCATGATTTTGGCACTAAAGTTAAGCCGATACTCGGTAGCACAATTAATTTGAGTTGACTAGCTTGTTGCGGCGTTAAGGTAAATTTATAGATGCAATCATTTTTGCCACAGGCCTTTGCGTCTTTAAGTAGTCCATCCTCCATCGGATTTTCAACGGTGACGCCATACATAGGTACTTTCACATTGTTGTTAAAGGTGGCTTGTCCCAGTGCATAGAACTGATTAGTGTTTTTACGGTTGGCAGCACTGTCCCAAAATTGAGGGAAGCTAGGTTCAAAAACTTCAGGTTTAGCCGCTTGGGCTATACTTAAGCAAAGACTGAGTAAGGACAGGGCTATTATGTGTTTAATCATATGTTTAATTATCTTATGCATGATTTAAATTTTTATTAAATTTAACGTACATTGTAGCCTTTAGTGCAGACTAATTATATTGAAAAATTGCAATTCAAACATAAAAAAGCCTAAGCAAAATTTAACGATTTGCTCAGGCTAATGATGATCAAAACGCTTTGGCTGAATTTTATTTGAAGATAATTTTCTACCAGCAATACTTCCCATAAATCCGCCAACTTTGACCACAGCAAGAGAGGTTTGAGTTGCTTCTTCCGAGCCGATCATATCAATAGAGACATCAAAAGGTGTTGGATGCACTGCTTTTAGACGTTCAACTAAACCTTCTCCATAAGTGACAGGTGTAGCGCCTAGTTTGCGAATATAGTCTTGATTGGCTGCTGATGCCGTTGCGACAACCTCAATGCCTTTTTCTACTGCGAGCTGTACCACAATAGAGCCGACACCGCCTGAGCCGCCATGTACCAGTAAAGATTGAGCAGGGCCCATTTCATCTAAAATGGTCATGGCTGTTTGTGCTGCGCCTGCAATTGTTCCAGCAATAGGCCAATCGATATTTTTTGGCTTGCGGATTAAATTTTCTAGTGGTACATCAATCACGGTTGCATGGGTAAAAGCACCGCCTGAACCGAGGACTTCATCGCCTACAGTCCATTCATTTTGAGAGCTGTCTACTTCTGCAATGATGCCTGCGTATTCTGTACCAAAGGTTTGCGGTAGGGCTGCATGTTTAAATTCGCCTGTCATGCGGCGTGCATCAATCGGGTTGATCCCTGAGGCTTTGACGTGAATACGTGCCATGCCTGCGGCTAAGGGTGGCAGTTCGTAATTTGCAAATTCGAGCACTTCGGGTTGGCCGTATTGGTGTGCTGCTAAGATGATTGATTTCATTTTCTTGTGCCTATTACATTTAGTTTTTTAAATCATGGTTGAATTATAGGCAGGTGGTGTTTATGGATTACAGAGCGAAAAATAGGACAGTGTTTTCTCGAAAAAAATTAGCCACATTTGTAAGATAGTAAAAGTTGATTAAAATAAAAATATTACAGATGAAAAAATAGATCATGAAAGCAAATTTAACTTTAATACTATTATTAATAACAGAAAGCAGTTGGTCTGCTCCAAGAATACAATTTTCTAAAGATTACAAAGATTTTGAGGGGAAACCTTTTAGTTATCTAAGAGTACAAAATAAAATTAATTTCGAATTAAGTTTCGAAGAGGGAAATTGTCTTTACCGACAAGTTTTACGTAATAAGTTATCGCCTATGTTCACTAAGAATTTTAATCCTTTTGATGCTGAGCCACCTAAATTAGGAGCTAAAAGTCTTGGGATGCGCTTTAAACCTAATGGTGTTCAGTTTTTAGAGTTCACATTGCCTGCAAAAAAAGAGATAGTATTTGGTCTTCGAAAATATCGTTTGAGAGATGGTATGAGAGAATCGTGTAATGAACATGTAGTTTACATTTTAAAATCAAAGAAAAATTATGAAATATTAGATCAAGGCTTGGATGATTTCTGTCAATTAAAAGTTAATCAAATCTTGATAAATGGAACTCGAAAAGAAGTGAAACCCATAAGATCATTATCTGCAGATAATGAATTAGATTATTGTAAATTAAAGAATTAAATATTTACTTCTCCCTAGTCCTTACATGTTCTTCGTTTTAAAGCAGTGCTTTAAAACTTGCTCAGAAGAGGTACGCTTTTAATAATCCTCTCCCTAGCCCTCTCCTTTAAAAAAGGAGAGGGAACACCACGTATCAAAATAATTACATGACCGCTCCCTCTCCCTCAGGGAGAGGGTTGGGGTGAGGGGCAGAAATAACGTATAAAGAAGGACCTTGAAAGTTGAATGCATCTTAAGTCCTTGAGTTAGGCGATGGAGGATACTTTTTTGATATTTACTAATAATTATCCAAATTTTACATCTTCTAGATATTGATATAGTTCAATATCACTATTAATTATATTTTTTTGGATCAACTTTATGATAGAAGTAATGCAGACTGATAAATAATAACGTAATTGATTTAAATCTTTTAATTCAATATTTGCATTTCCTCCATGGGCAATTCCACTTCTTTGAGCGTATAAATAAGACATTTTGTTATAGATGTACTTTCGGCTTTTTATATCTTTGCTTGCAATAAGAAAAGCTGTATTCTCAGATAAAGTTTTAGTTATTGAATCTCTACCATTTGTTAATAATGCTTCCATTCCTATTGCACAAAATAGAAAGCTTTCTCTATGGTTTTGAGATTTTATTGATGAAGAATACCAATTTATAGCTATTTTAAGTTTTTCAATTAATTTATTGTCATTATTTTTTGAGTGTAAAGGGAAGTTCAAATCTTTAAAAATTTCTCCAATTTGAATGGATGAATTTGTTTTTTTATTAAGATCTAGGACAACAAGATGTTCAAATTTTTCAGATGAGGAACTTAATCTAGAGTTATCGTAATTTACTATCAATGGGAAAGTATTCTCCTGTTTTTTTGAATCTAAACTAATATTAAAATCTAGATTAGTGCTATTTTTTGCTAAAAAAATCAATTCATTAATAAATGATTCGGCATCATGAATGCTTTGGTTTAATGAACTTTCATCGTCACCAAAATTGGATATTTCTAAAACAGTATTTCCTTCTAAAGAACTAATTAATTTTTCTAAATCTTTTTTATTGTACTCATCAATAGAATTGAAACTATTATTTTTTAACTTATATTTATGTATTTCTTCAAAATTGGATCTAATTTTTTCAGAAAAAGATATATTGGTTAGAGGGCAGATTCCTTCAAAATTTCCAATTTTAATATTTTCAAATTGATATATTTGGGATGATTTAAATCCATTTACATAGAAGTAATGAAATTTTATTTCTGTTTTATATTCTTCAAGATAAGACATAGTTTGTTGAAATTTTTCATATAAATTTATTTTGTTATTTAATAAGTATTCTTTGAATAATTTTTTGGTTTCTTTATCGATAGTTTTGTATGAAACATAATTTATTAATTTTTTTGCTTTTAGAATATTGATCAAGAAATCTCGCCAAGACCTGTTTATTTCTGGAGAGAAACCAAAATCGATATCACCAATAAATACAGCGTTTCCATCATTGATCCCATTCATTGCTGTTTCTATGTCTAAGCAATTTGCAATAAAGAAATTAAAGTATTCTTCAATACTTCTTTTTTTATCTAATTTTAATTTGTTGAAATCCATAAAAAACCCCGCATTAAGCGAGGTTTTATAACATGATATCAATTGATTAGGGAATAAATCAACCAATCAATTTCTTCATCAATTCATTCACTTGCGCAGGGTTGGCCTTACCACGTGACGCTTTCATCACTTGACCAACTAGACCGTTAAAGGCTTTCTCTTTACCAGATTTATATTCTTCAACCATCTTCTCATTGGCAGTAAGCACTTCTTTAATAATCGCTTCAATCGCGCCTGTATCAGTTTCCTGTTTCAAGCCTTTTTCAGCAATAATTTCGTCTGCAGTTTTGCCTTCTTCCCACATAAAGCCGAACACTTGTTTCGCGATCTTACCGCTAATGGTGTTGTCCACAATACGTGCAATCATGCCACCCAATTTCTCAGCAGAAACAGGAGAGTCGTGAAGATCTAAGCCGGCTTTGTTTAAAGCACCTGAGAACTCACCCATCACCCAGTTTGCAGACACTTTACCTTGCGCAGCACCGCCAGCAGCTTTCACTACATCTTCATAAAACTCTGACATTTCACGAGTCAGTGTTAAAACGTGAGCATCGTACTCAGTCACACCAAAGTCAGCGACAAAACGAGCACGACGTGCAGCAGGAAGCTCAGGTAAAGCAGCACGTGCCGCTTCAATTTGCGCATCTGCAATAATCACAGGCAACAAGTCAGGATCAGGGAAGTAGCGGTAATCGTTCGCTTCTTCTTTAGAACGCATTGAACGTGTTTCCATCTTCACAGGGTCGAATAAACGTGTTTCTTGGTCAATGGTGCCATCCCATTCTAGGATTTCCATTTGACGTTCAATTTCTACATTGATCGCTTGTTCAATGAAGCGGAATGAGTTGAGGTTTTTCAACTCGCAGCGTGTACCGAAAGGTTGACCCGGACGGCGCAGTGACACGTTACAGTCGGCACGGAACGAACCTTCTGCCATGTTACCGTCAGAAATACCTAACCAACGTACAAGGGTGTGAATCGCTTTAATGTAGGCAACTGCTTCTTCAACCGAACGCATATCAGGTTCAGATACGATTTCTAGAAGTGGTGTGCCTGCACGGTTTAAATCGATACCAGATTGACCTTCAAATTGGTCATGGATTGATTTACCTGCATCTTCTTCAAGGTGCGCGCGTGTTACGCCAATGCGTTTTACTGTGCCATCTTCAAGTTGAATGTCGATATGACCCAAGCCCACAATCGGGTTGTCCATTTGGCTGATTTGGTAGCCTTTTGGCGAGTCAGGGTAGAAATAGTTTTTACGTGCAAATACAGACGCTTGGTCGATATAAGCATCGATACCCAAACCAAAGCGAATTGCTAGATCGACCACTTCTTTGTTCAGTACTGGCAATACGCCCGGCATTGCAAGGTCAACAAGACTCGCTTGAGTGTTAGGGTCTTGACCAAATGTAGTAGATGAACCTGAGAAAATTTTGGTATTGGTCGCAAGCTGAGTGTGAATCTCAATACCAATCACCACTTCCCAACCATCAATCAGGTTAGATTTTGGTTTAGCAGCGTTCTTAGCCATTATGCATTCTCCTCAGCAATCGCAGCGCGTTGTGTATGCCAATCCGTTGCTTGTTGGTACTGATGCACCACAGACAACAATTGAGATTCTGACCAGTAGTTACCAATCAGCTGTAAACCAACAGGCAAGTTGTCTTTATCAAAACCAACAGGCGCGTTAATCGCAGGCAGACCTGCCAAGTTCACTGCGATGGTGTAGATGTCGCCTAAGTACATTTCTACAGGAGACAGGTTTGCACCAATCTTATACGCTGTTGTAGGCGCAGCAGGAGCAGCAATCACGTCTACAGATTCAAATGCTTTTAAAAAGTCTTGTTGAATTAAACGACGTACTTTTTGTGCTTTCACATAATAAGCGTCGTAGTAACCTGCAGAAAGCGCGTATGTACCAATCAAGATACGTTGCTGAACTTCTTTACCAAAACCTTCAGAACGTGAACGTTTGTAAAGATCCATCAAATCAACTGGATTTTCTGCACGGTAGCCATAACGTACACCGTCGAAACGAGATAAGTTAGAGGATGCTTCAGCAGGTGCAATCAGGTAATACGTTGGTACGTAGCTTTCAGTCATGTTCAGGTCAATCTCAACCAAGATTGCGCCCATCTCTTCTAACTTTTTCAACGATTCTTCAACACGTGCTTTCACGTCTGCATCTAAACCAGCAACATTAAAGTACTGTTTCGGAATACCGATGCGTAAGCCTTTAACCGCTGTACCGTTCAGGTTCGCCACGTAGTTATCGACGTCTTTTTCAACCGAAGTTGAATCTTTCGCATCATGACCTGCCATCACGTTCATGAGGTAAGCACAGTCTTCAGCCGAACGCGCCATTGGGCCGCCTTGGTCTAAAGATGATGCATACGCAATCATACCGAAACGAGAAACACGACCATAAGTCGGTTTAAGACCAGTCAAACCACAGAAAGACGCTGGTTGACGGATTGAACCGCCTGTATCTGTACCTGTTGCGAAAGGCGCAAGATCAGCTGCTACCGCTGCCGCAGAACCGCCTGAAGAACCACCTGGAACATGGTTTAAGTTCCAAGGGTTAGCCGTTGCGCCATAAAATGAATTTTCAGAAGTCGAACCCATGGCGAATTCATCCATGTTCACTTTACCTAAAGTGACAAGGCCCGCAGCTTTACCTTTCGCTACAACGGTCGCGTCGTAAGGAGAGATAAAATTGTCCAGCATTTTAGAACCAGCCGTGGTTTTAATGCCTTGGGTACAAAAAATGTCTTTGTGTGCAATTGGTATACCAGTCAACGCAGTTGCATTGCCTGCTTTAATTGCAGCATCAGCCGCATCTGCTTGCGCAAGTGCTTGTTCAGCTGTCACGGTCACGTATGACTTGACTTGAGCATCGATTTTTTCAATGCGTTTTAAATAGTGTTCAGTCAATTCGCGTGAAGAAAATTTAGCGCCAGCCAAACCTTCAGACAATTCACGAATTGATAAGTGATGTAAATCTGTCATGAGAAATATTTCTTTACGTTTAATTTGAAAAAATGTTGATCTGAATAAAAATTATTCAATCACACGCGGAACAAGGTACAAGCCATCCTGTACGGCAGGAGCAACTGCTTGATATGCTTCGCGATGATTGGTCTCAGATACCACGTCTTCACGTAAGGGCTGTGGATTGTCGAATGGACTTTTTAGTGGTTCAACACCGTCAGTATCGATGCCTTTCAGGGTTTCCATCATGCCTAAAATTTTATTTAAACTTTGAGCATAGTCAGCAGATTGCGCTTCATCTAGCGACAATCGAGCCAGATGGGCAATCGCTGAAACTGTTTGTGCATTTAGATCTGCAGAATGCTGTGCATCCGATGTAGACATAACATTACCTAATCAGTATTAAAAAAATTCAAAATATCGTGGCTTATAATAAGCGATTGACTTGTTCAAATCATCACATTTAGTTAAAGTTGCCACCTTGCGTCCATATAAAAGTTTAACTGAGAACGTCCCCGTGATTCTAAAACGACTAATTGGCTTGTTTTCGCCGGATCTTGCCATTGATTTAGGCACTGCAAATACACTTATTTATGCGCCAGGACGAGGCATTATATTAAATGAACCGACGGTGGTGGCAATTCGCCACAGTGGTTCACAAAAAATCGTTGCCGCAGTAGGTCTTGACGCGAAGCAAATGCTAGGTCGTACACCTGCAAATATTTCTGCGATTCGCCCAATGAAAGATGGTGTGATTGCAGATTTTGAAGTCACTGAAACGATGTTGAATCAATTCATTGGCAAAGTGCACGAAAAACGTTTGTTCCCACCTGCACCGCGTGTCGTGGTGTGTGTGCCATGTAAATCGACGTTGGTGGAACGCCGTGCAATCCGTGAAGCTGTATACAATGCAGGTGCACGTGAAGTTCGCTTAATTGAAGAGCCAATGGCTGCTGCAATTGGTGCAGGTATGCCTGTTGAGCAAGCTTGTGGTTCGATGGTTGTCGATGTTGGTGGTGGTACAACTGAAATCGCGATCATTTCACTTCAAGGTTGTGTCTATGCAGACTCACTACGTATCGGTGGTGATGTATTTGATGAACAAATCATTAATTACGTGCGTAAAGCACATGGTTGTGTGATTGGTGAAACCACTGCAGAAAACATCAAAAAAGAAGTTGGTATGGCGCTTCCAGAAGAAGGTGCAAAACCTTTGGAAATCGAAGTCCGTGGTCGTAACTTGGCAGAAGGTGTACCTCGTGCGATTACTGTCACTTCTGATGAAGTGACTCAAGCGATTTCTGATCCACTACAAAACATTGTGTCTGCGGTTAAATCTGCACTAGAGCAAACGCCACCTGAGTTGTCTTCAGACATCGCAGAACGCGGTATTGTGTTGACTGGTGGCGGTGCATTACTTCGCAATCTTGATAAGCTTCTTGCAAAAGAAACAGGTCTTCCTGTCGTAGTTGCAGAAGATCCACTATCATGTGTTACACGTGGTGGCGGTAAGGTTCTCGAATTCTTCGATAACCCAAATCATGACATGTTATTTGTAGGCTAAGAAAAGGACTCGGCGGGTGCAAACGCAACTGTTTTCAAGACAACCGCCATCTTTTCGCTCATTTATCATTGCGGTGATTACATGCTTGGTGGTGCTTTTCTTTGATTGGCGCATGCCACATGTAATTCAACCGGCCAGAGACGTCTTGTATGCGGCATATAATCCAATTTATGCACTTGCAAGCTATCCAGTGTTATCGCGAGAATGGCTGAATCAACAAACCAAGTCTGAAGCTCAATTACGTCGTGAAAATACCGCGATGCAAGCAGAGTTAATTCAGGCTCAAGTCCGTTTACAGAAACTTTCTGAACTTTCTGCTGAAAATACTCGACTGCGTGGACTACTCGATACACCACTCATCATTGATGGTCGTATGGAGATTGCCGAAGTCATTGGTACTGATGCTGATCCCTTACGTCATATTATTGTGATTAACCGTGGAGCCAGCAGTCAGCTTAAAGTGGGACAAACTGTACTCGATGACAAGGGCATTATGGGGCAAATTATCAATGTTTACCCGCATAGTAGCCGTGTCATGTTGCTCTCAGACAAAGAGCACTCTTTATCCGTGCGTATGGAGCATACCGGTATGCGCGCAATCGTTACGGGTACAGGTGACTTAGGTCGACTTAAGATGGAATACGTGCCAACCAGTGCGAATATCAAAGTCGGTGAAAAAGTCTATAGCTCAGGTCTAGGGGCACATTTCCCAGCGGGTTATTTGGTAGGTACCGTGTCGAAAGTTAGTCGTCACAATAGCGGTGAATTTGCCCAAATTGATATCAATCCTGCTGCCCAATTGGCAGGTGGTCATCATGTGGTTGTGCTATTTTCCGATTCTTTAGCGATGGAGCAACCGCATGTCACTCGCTAAGCTTAGTCGTCATACAGAGCGCGACCCATTATTTCCGATTATCTTTTCCATCATTTTGGCATCCGTGCTGATGGTGTATCCGCTTTCTTATGACCTATCAGGTTGGCGCCCATTATTCATGATGATGATCATGCTATTTTGGGTACTCTGTCAGCCGACATGGTGCGGTGTTTGGTTTGCATTTGCTACAGGTCTATTTACCGACTTATTAACTGATGCGCCTTTTGGCATGAACGCACTGAGTTTTGTGGTCATTGCATTTGTGACACGCTTTTTAACCCGTGAACGTCGTATCCTCACATTTGGTAATTTATGGATTATTGCTGCAATGGCAATTTTCGCGCATTTACTGTTTGTGTGGATTGTTCAAGTGATGGGTGGGGTACAGTTTTCGTTTGCTCGCCATTGGCAGCCAATTGTAACTAGCTTACTCATTTGGCCAATCATGTATTACTTCCTGAGAAAATGGCGCATATAATTTTAGCTTCGAGTTCTCCTCGACGACGCGAACTTTTGCAACAATTAGGTCTGGAATTTGAAATTTTCAGTCCAGATATTGATGAGTCCATGTTGGAAGGAGAACCTGTAGCGGATTATGTAGAGCGTTTAGCACGTGCTAAAGCTTGCGCAGTACAACAACAATTCCCTGATGCTATTGTTATTGCCGCCGATACCAGTTTAGGCGTTGATGAGCACATTTTAGGAAAACCAGCGTCGAAAGCACATGCTTTTTCTATGTGGGAAATGATCTCTGGACGAAAACATGATGTGTTTTCAGGTGTTTGTGTCAGTACAAAAGATCAAATATACAGTATAGTAGTGCGTACACAGGTTGAATTTCAAACGCTGAGTCTAGCTGACATGGAAAGCTACTGGGCAACAGGTGAACCAATCGGCAAGGCGGGAGCCTATGCTATTCAAGGAATTGCTGCGCGCTATATTCCTTGTATTGAAGGGAGTTACAGCAATGTTGTTGGGCTGCCTTTGCATGAAACCGTACAGTTATTACAGACAGTTAAGGCATTAAATTAACTGCTGCAACACAAGAATTTTTATAATGTTTTGAGTTTTGATATGTCTGACGAGTTGTTGATTAACGTCACACCGATGGAATGTCGTGTGGCGTTGATTCAAAACGGTACGGTCAATGAATTATTTGTTGAACGCACCGTGAAGCGTGGGTTAGTGGGCAATATTTATAAAGGGAAAGTTGTTCGTGTGCTTCCGGGTATGCAGGCTGCTTTTATTGATATTGGATTGTCGAGAACGGCTTTTTTACATATCAATGATATGGTATGGCAGCGCAATCAACCGACCCCGAACGTTTTTGAGCTGTTACAACCGGGACAAGTACTCACCGTACAAGTCATGAAAGATATGTTGGGTACCAAAGGTGCACGACTATCAACTGATCTTTCTATTCCTTCCCGTTACCTCGTTTTAATGCCATATGGCAGTCATACCGGTGTTTCACAGCGCATTGAGTCTGAAGAAGAACGTGATCGCTTGCGTAGCATGATTGAACGCATTCAAAAGGAACACAACTTACCGGGTTCAGTCATCGTTCGTACTGCCGCCGAAGGTATTCCTGAATGTGAAATTGCGCAGGACATGGCTTATTTAGCAAAACTGTGGGAATATATTCAACGTAAACAACGCAGTATTGTCGTACCTTCTCTGATTTTTGAAGAGCTGCCTTTACCGCAACGCGTCATCCGTGATTTGGCCAACGAAGATACGTCTAAAATTCAGGTCGACTCACGCGAAGTGCATGGCAAATTGCAAGAATTTGTCCAAGAATTTGTACCGAGTATGCAAAATCGCTTACTGCATTATCCGGGTGAGCGTCCAATTTTTGACTTGTACAATGTCGAAGAAGATATTCAGAAAGCCTTACAGACACGTGTAGCACTTAAATCTGGCGGTTATCTGATGATCGATCAAACTGAAGCGATGACCACGATTGATGTCAATACTGGCTCCTACGTCGGTGGTCGTTCACTTGAAGACACTGTGTTTAAAACCAATATGGAAGCCACACAGGTCATTGCACGTCAGCTTCGACTACGTAACTTGGGCGGGATTATCATTATTGACTTCATTGATATGCAAGAAGCACATCATCGAGAAGAAGTGATGAGCCAGTTTGAGAAAATGCTCGAGCGCGATCATGCCAAAACCAAGATCACTCAAGTGTCTGAGCTGGGCTTGGTGGAAATGACACGTAAACGCACCCGTGAATCTCTGGAGCATCTGCTTTGTGATTCTTGCCCGACCTGTCAGGGGCGTGGTTATGTGAAAACGGCTGAAACAGTTTGCTATGAAATTTTCCGTGAAATCTTGAGATATGCACGTGCTTATGAGTCACAAAGTGGTTTCACTGTGGTGGCACATCCGTCGGTGATTGACCGATTGTTAACTGCTGAAGCACCTGCGGTAGCTGATTTAGAGCACTTTATTAGTCGTGTGATCAAGTTCCAAGTGGAAAATTTATATACGCAAGAGCAATACGATATCATTCTGAGTTGAAATTGTAACAGAATATCGTTAAACACTTGTTACAACTGAGATTTTACTTTTGAACTGTTATTTTGAATACTAGACACATCAAATAGCCAAAGCCGTTTTCCCGTAATGAACTTGAAAATGGCTTAGCAAAAAGAGGTGTATTATGGGTGTTAGTAAAACAGTAATGAAAAGTGGTCTTAAAACTGTCGTTGAAGCAAAAGCGATCCATTCAGGTTATATCGTGGATGAGCGTGGTAATGAGGTTCAAATTACAGCGTCTATGATTCGTTCTGCTTGTCATCAGTTACTTAAACAGTGCCGAGCAATTAAAGCTTAAATATTGAAATATAAATAATGTAATCCAGAGGGTTAAAGCGCTAACGCGCAATTCTAAAATATTTAATGCGCTAAAATTTTATAAATAATGGAAAATAAATTTAATTATCAGTGTGTATCTACAAGTCATAATTAAACAATAACAACGGATTTGTTCACCTAAATTTTAGCTTATACACATAAATTACTCCAAAAAATTAATCAAAGTTCAAATACTAAAAACCCATCTACATTGTTTAATTTAGACGGGTTTTTAATTTTTTGGATGGTTCAATCTGCTGATGAACTGATACTAAGTTGTGAAGCAGGCGGTTAGCTAACCGCCTGTAACTTTGGGGAATCTTGATTCACAATAGCTTCAAATCGTTGAATTTCTTCTTCCAAATGCGACAGTAAATTTTGCATTTTTGGCAGTGCATTACGACATGCAGTTAGACCCACTTCAAGCTTATCTAAATAGCTAGTCATAGTGATATTAAGCGCTTGACCATCTAACACTATGGACGCTGGGTAGAGCGCTTCTAAACGTGCACCATTCCAATATAACGGCTCTTGTGGGCCGGGAACATTCGAAATGACCAAGTTAAAGGCCTGACGTTTTGGCATAAAGCCAGATGCAATATTTAAACCTGCTGCACTGTAGACAAAAGCACTGTAGTTTAAAATTTGATTTGAGTTCATCCGCTTAAAGCGTTCTTTGGCATTGAGCACACTACGACGCACAATCTTCAACCGTTCTAGAGGATCTTCTTTATGGGTACCAAGATTTGCCAAAATCATGGTAATACGGTTTGACATATCTGAATCGTCTGTACGAACAGATGCAGGCACCATGGCAATCAATGGCTTTTTAGGTAAAGCATTTTGTGTAATTAAATACTCACGTAATGCACCTGAACAAATTGCGAGCACAATATCGTTAATTGTTACACTAAGTGACTTGGCAATATGTGACAAACGTGAAAATTCAAAAGACTGAGCAGCGAAACGACGTGAAGAACTGACCCGTTGGTTTAATATTGAACTCGGCGCTTGGAAGCTAGATACATAATCTGGGTTACGCCCCATATCTTTCATTACAGTTTGTGATAGTTCATACAAAACTCGTGGAGTTGAGTCAAGTTGTCCCTTAATGGTCGATAACAAACCTTTCATACGACTGACTTTAGGCTGCTTCAGGCGTTTTGCACGGGGGCCCTCAACACACCATGGCGGCACGATACTTTTAGCATCTGGGTCATGTGAAAGTGATTTTTCAACTAAACGCATACCTGCAATGCCATCGACCATCGCGTGGTGGATTTTGAAGTACATGGCAAAACGATTGCCTTCAATGCCTTCAATAATATGGCAAGTCCAAAGCGGTTTTGCACGGTCAATCAGCGCACTGTGTTCTTGAGAAATATAAGTCAAAAGTTCACGAATACGACCGGGATGCGGCAGTGCGATATGGCGGAAGTGATGATCTAAATCAAACTCTTCGTCTTCATCCCAAAAGAAGCCGTTGAGTTTATTGTTAAAAGGAGGAATAGGAATGGATTTTGAATTACGAATATCTGCGACTAAATCTTGAATAAAAGTATCTGGTGCATTGTCAGGGATCTGAAATAAAAATAGACCACCTACGTGCATCGGTTGTTGCCGTTTCTCTAAATTTAAGAATATGAAATCAATAGGATGTAATGGACGCATAGCGTTGATTGCCTCACTGCAATTTCTACAGCTGCTCATGTATGAGTAGCATTGTTAGAATTATTAAATTGTCATTTGCAGTATAGCGTTTTTACGTTGAAATGATACGGAATTATGTGTATCGATGCGTTGAAAAAAACCACTGCTATGCAGTGGTTTTGTGCTCTTTATTTTTTCATGTTGCCTGCGTGTAAGCCGCATTCTTTATGGGTTGCATCTTCCCACCACCAGCGACCTTCACGTTCATGTTGATTCGGTAAAACAGGTCGAGTGCATGGTTCACAGCCTATCGAAATAAAGCCACGTTCGTGTAGTGGATTATATGGAATTTCCATGAGACGGATATAGTTCCATACATCAGCGCTAGACCAGTTTGCCAAAGGATTGTATTTAATTAATTGCTTGCCCGCACCTGAAAAACCTGGGTCAGCTTGTACCACTGGAATTTCATTACGTGTACCAGGGCTTTGGTCCTTACGTTGACCAGTGATCCAGCCATCTAAAGTGGCTAGTTTTTTACGCAAAGGTTGTACTTTGCGGATACCACAGCATTCTTTATGTTCATCTTGATAGAAGCTAAAAAAGCCCTTTTCTGTTACTAGTTTTTGTACCGCATCACTTTCTGGGAAACAGATTTCGATATCAATTTTATAATGTTTACGGACAGTATCTAAAAATTGGTAAGTTTCAGGGTGTAAGCGACCGGTATCTAAACTAAATACACGAAATGGAATCCCTAAGTTCGATGCAAGATCTATCAGTACAACATCTTCTGCACCAGAAAAGGAAATCGCAACTTCACCTTGCTGGCTTAGCGCAAGTTTCATAATCTCAGAAGGTGATTTATCTGCATATTCGGATGCAAGTGCATCGACAAGGTCAATAGTAGGGATGGTAGTCATGAATGTCCTGGCTATAGGCTTGGAACGTTAAAACCTATATTAATTTATTTCAGAACTATTTTAATTGAAATGCTAAAACACACTTATCACTAAAAAATAGATACTTATGAAAAAAATAGATTTAAAAAAGAACAATGCATTTTTTTATTCTTCCGCTATGATATTGAAAAAATTTTTTCACTTAACAGAGGGTAGAGTGCATGGAAGTCGTTTGTTTAGATCTAGAAGGGGTTTTAGTACCTGAAATTTGGATTAATTTTGCGAAAAAAACAGGCATTAAAGAACTTGAAGCAACGACTCGTGACATTCCAGATTACGATGTGTTGATGACTCAGCGTTTAAATATCCTAAAACAACACGGTTTGGGTTTAAACGATATTCAAGACGTAATCGCAGATATGGGGCCATTTGAAGGTGCAAAAGAGTTTGTAGAGTGGGTACGTACACATTTTCAATTAATTATTCTTTCAGATACTTTCTATGAGTTTGCACATCCATTAATGCAGCAACTTGGTTGGCCAACGATTTTCTGTCACAAGTTAGAAACTGATGAAAATGGCATGATTAGCGCTTATAAGCTTCGTCAACCTGATCAAAAACGTAAAGCCGTTCAAGCATTGCATGGGTTAAACTTCCGTGTGATTGCAGCAGGTGACTCTTATAACGATACGACGATGCTCGGTGAAGCAGATGCGGGTTTCTTATTTGATGCGCCTGACAATGTGATTGCGGAGTTTCCACAGTTCCCACCGATTCATGGCTATGCCGCTCTGAAAGAAGCGATTCGTAATGCTTCTGTTCGTGATATTCCAGCTTAATTCTGAATAGCAAATTATAGAAAAGGGCGCTTATAGCGCCCTTTCTTGTTTAATCCAAAGTTTTTAAAGCAACTTAGAAACGGTAACCAATTTTCAAGCTATAACCAATTGCATCGTTATCTTCAAAGTTTGCAGCATATTCATCTGTACCGAAATGACTTGCAACTTGTGATTTTGCATCACCTAGCCAGAAGTACTTAACACCGGCTTGTACAAATGTTTGTGGTGTTGGACTAAATTGTCCACCTAAACCGAGGCTCCAATAACCCTCTGTTGGGCCAAGAGTCGATACAGGGTTACCAGCCCCAGAGTCCCAACCAACCATGACTGTGCCAGCCCATTGTTCATTAAACTTACGTCCGACACCCACATTCGCCGAAATTTGATCCTTCTCGTAGGCAACTAAATCAAAGCCACGTGGGTCACCAATTACTTTGTTTGTTAGAGCAGATGCTAATTGACCAAATTTATTTGGGCGTATTTTAAATTCCGACCAATCTACCCAACGCAATTGAGCAAATGCTACTGTATTGGCCATAATCCCCGTTTGAAAATCTAAATTTACAGACTGTGGTGTGGTTACATCAGTTTTACCCTCTTTAAATTCATAACCATCTACCATAGGTTTAATACCACCTAAGCCGCCCATCAGGGAGTTAGCTGGCATAACTTCATCAGGAGTTACACTATGCTCAATCTCCGAGCGGTAAGTAACAGATGCTTTAAGTGCAATTTCCGGTATTTGAAAAGCAAAGCCAGCAAGCCAACCAACAGAAGAATCTTCTGCTATACGAGCTTCATAACCATTAAATTTATCTTTAGTACCTTGAATTGTGGAGTTCAAACTGCAAGCGCTAATCGGACAGTTAACTCCTCCAAATGGACCATAAGCAGAACCACGTAAAGTCACATCACCTTTAACTGTCTGATAAACTGGACCTGCATAAATATTCCAATTTTCATTTGGTTGGTATCCAAAAATAAATGATAAATTTTGTGTATTTACATCAACGGATGTTGCTTCATCTCCGACAGTAAATGCGCCAACTTCATTGGTTTTGAGTGAAACACTATCGGTTTGACGTTTATCATTTGTTGAATATTTTGCTTTAGCACCAAAAGGCTGGTCGTAAATTAATCCAAATGAAACATTATCTGTCATTTGTACTTTTAATGCAGCATTGTAGAAATGATAGCTCTCTGCCATATCACCAAGTTCAGTACCTTGAATTGATTTTGCTGTATTTGCACCACCACCTGTAACTGTATAATTATCTTTTAATTTGCCAGAAACATCGGCATCTAAAACTGAAATCCCTGCTTCAAAATAATTACCCGGTTGTAAAAATGCAGAAATTGACTGCCCAGAGCGATCCATTGCTGCGGCAAACACCCCGGTCGTAGGTACGCTGGCAAATAAAATGGCACTTGTTAATGCTTTTAAGTTCATTTTTCTACTTTCCTAGTATAAAAAACGCGTCAATGCGTTAATAAAAATATGAGATATGTAAATTATTTTTAATCATATCCATGTGCGAAAAATATCATAAATAAAAAAAGAGTAAAGACTCTAAAATTGAACTAATAGTATAAAAAAGTCATTGTTTTTATTTATTTTAGAGTTAAAACTTTAAAATATTTATTTAAGTTACTGTTATACAAATAAATACTTTTAAATTAAATATTAAAGTTTTTATAGTTTGTTTGGCTAAAAAACGCTCTATATACTGCTTAATAAATATAATAAATTGTGAAATACATCACATGTTGAATATAAAAAAGCCCCAAAATGGGGCTTTATTATATTACAAAATATAACTTGTATTAGAAGTTGTACCCGACATTTAAACCATAAGCAATTGCGTGGTTATCTGCGAATGTGCCTGCAGGGGTATGTGCGCCCGTTACAGCATCTGCATCACCCAACCAGAAATATTTTATACCAGCACCGATGAAGTAATTTGTAGCAGGAGAGAAGCGTACACCTGTACCAATATTCCAATAACCTTCAGTTGGACCTAATGTTGTCACAGGGTTGCCTGCTCCAGAGTCCCAACCGATAGATACATTTGCAGCCCAACGATCTGTAAATTTACGACCAACACCAATGTTTGCAGAAATTTGATCATCTTTATAATCAATTAAGTTAAAACCATTTGGCTTAGTTGGAACCATACCAGATTGACCGAGTGTTTCACTAAGTTTTCCAAACTTGTAAGGTTGTACTTTAAATTTTGACCAATCTACCCAACGTACATTTGCAAATGCAACAGTGTTTTCCATAATACCTGTTTGGAAATCAATATTTACAGACTGTGGAGTCGTTAGCTCAGTTTCACCTTTTGCAGAGTTTATAACAGTCATTGCACCATTTAAAGCGTCATTTCCAGTCATTCCTACAGCATTAAAACGCTCATAGGCATTCATTTCATGATCAATTTCAGAGCGATAAGTTACAGAGGCTTTAAGCGCAATTTCTGGAATTTGATATGCAACACCCGCTAACCAACCAACGGATTCATCTTCACCTGTTCTAAAATCATATCCATTAAAAGCAGAATATGTTTTACCACGTAGAAGTACTGTGCCATCTACTGTTTGATATACAGCACCTGCATATACGTTCCAGTTCTCATTGGGTTGATAGCCAACCAATAAACTTAGATTTTGTGTATCTACAACAACAGATGTATTTCCTTGAAAAGGCAATGGATAGTTTTCAACAAAGTTATTTTGGCCAGTATATTCTGCATCTGCACCAAAGGGTTGGTCGTAGATTAAACCTACTGAAATTTTATCTGTCGCTTGGATTTTAAGTGCTGCATGAGGAAAATAATAATCACCCGCCATATCTGAAGCACTGTTTTTATCAGTGTCTTGTCCTGATACATTTGGATCTAGAATTGAAATACCAGCTTCTGCATAGTTACCAGGTTGTAAGAATGCAGAAATTGATTGGCCTGAACGGTCTAAACCACCAGCAATCGCTGTAGTTGCAGGCATTAAACTGATGATGATGGCTTTTGTAAGACGGTTAAGTTGCATACATTTTCCCTGTTTGTAACTTTTGATGTTATTTCAATGTGTGGAAAGTAACATAAATAGAAAAACAGTAAATAAGAGTTGCTACTCTAAAAATGAACTGTATAAGTTAAAAAATAAGCAATGCTAGAGTAATTATTCTAGAAGGTGTTATTTATGTTTATGATTTATAAATAAAAAAATAGAGTATTTAACTTAATGTTTATCTTTGAACTTAAAAAATTCAAATGCTCAATCTATGAACATTTGAATTAAATTATTTTTACAATAGTAGATTGGATATATTTCCAATCTACTAATACCGAGAATTAGAAGCGGTAACCGATTTTCAGACCGTAAGCCCATGCATCGTTATCTTCAAATGATGCTACTGATTCATTTGTACCAAACATTGATGCAGGTTGTGCTTCAGCATCACCTAACATGAAGTATTTAACACCACCTGCGATAAAGTAGTTAGGCGCTGGGCTGAATTGTAAACCTAAGCCAACGTTCCAGTAGCCTTCAGTAGGACCAAGTGTTGATACAGGGTTGCCTGCACCAGAATCCCAACCTACAGAAACGTTACCAGCCCATTGTTCACTCAATTTACGACCTATACCAACTGTAGCATTGATTTGATCGTCAGAATAAGCAACAAGGTCAAATCCACCAACAGGACCACGACCAAGGGCACCTAATGTTTCAGATGCTTTACCAAAAGCGGTTGGGCGAATTGCAAAATTTGACCAATCTACCCAACGTACATTTGCAAATGCGACAGTGTCGGCCATGATACCAGTTTGAAAATCAAGGTTAACAGACTGCGGTGTGGTGATCTTAGTGTCAGCACGCGTTGAAAAAGCACCGCCTAGTAGAGCACTGCTTCCAGTTTCAGTGGTTGCAGCTTCATGATCAATCTCAGAACGGTAAGTAATAGAGGCTTTTAAAGCAATTTCTGGGATTTGGTAAGCTAATCCTGCCAACCAACCAACGGCACTATCTTCTTTCATATTTGCATTATATAAACCGAGAGCTTGGTTTGCGCCATATGCAATACCACGTAGTTGAACATCGCCTTTTACTGTTTGATAAACACCGCCGCCGTAAATGTTAAAATTTTCAATTGGCTGAAAACCTAAGATCATCGAGATATTTTGGGTGTTAACTTCGACTTCAGTCGTTTCGCCCATTAGTTGGAATGCGCCTGGGTTACCTGCGACTGGCAATGTTTTATCTGTGGCACTATATTTAGCTTCTGCACCAAAAGGTTGATCATATAGTAAACCAAAAGAAAAATTATCAGTAAGTTGTAATTTTAATGCTGCTTGTGGAAAATAGTAATCACCCGCCATGTCATCTAGTGATGTATTAGCAAGAGCTCCTAATGTTGGATTGCTTGCAGGAGCAGTGCTGTTCATCTTCCCAGAAACATTCGGATCTAAAACTGAAATACCTGCTTCAAAATAGTTCCCTGGTTGTAAAAATGCAGAAATAGATTGCCCTGAACGATCTAGTGCTGCTGCAAAAGCACCTGTCATTGGAACTGAAGCAAGAATCATGGCTGTAGCTAAAGTTTTTAATTTCATTCTTCGTCATTCCTTGAGATACGAATTTGATTTTTATGGTTACTGCATATATTCGTTATGGAAAACTTTTTAATACTCTTGGGCTTAATTGTTACTCCATGTGACAAAAATAGCACAATTAAAATAAGAGTAAATGCTCTAGATTAAAAAATATGATTGAAAAACGAACTATTTAGAGTAAATGTACTAATTAATACATATAACATTTTGATTATTATTTAATATTTTTAGTTACTGCATTATTTTCTAAACCTAAAAATAATTGAAAAATATTTTCATATGGGCAGTCATAAATTGATTTTTTGGCCTTATAGACCACGCCATGTGTCGTTTTTTGCATTGACAAATAGATGGTTAGGGAATCTAAAGGTGCTATTCAATTCTTCTTAAAAAACAAAATCTCAAGAGTAATATCAGTAAAAACAAAGATTAAGTTAAAAAAATTAGATATGAATTTTGAATTTAGATTTAAGAATTCTGAATTTAGTTTTATTGATAAATGTGAGTTGAAAAAATCAGAGAGGTGAGGTGTCCAAAAAATTGTGCGCTCTGCGGGACTCGAACCCACGTCGGTCGCTTAGGAGGCAACTGCTCTATCCAGTTAAGCTAAGAGCGCAAGACGGAGGCTAATGTACTCCTATTTTAGCTAAAAAAAAAGTTATTGCCGAAACAATAACTTTTTAAATTACTTAGTCTTTATGAACTTCATTGGGGTCAATGTCGCTCAAATCTTTAGGATTAAGATAGTTAAACATTAATAACATGACTGTAATCCAAACAGGGATCATCAGAACAGATTCCATAAAGCCCTGAGTCCACATAATAAATAGAACTAAAGCAATAAAGATCAGAACGATGTAGTTGCTGACTGGTGCCCAAAGTGCAGGATATGAGGTTTTAAAATTCAAAATACGTTTTGCACGACGGAACTGTAAGTGAGTCATGGTAATCATCGCCCAGTTCAGGACAAGCGCACCAACAACAACATACATTAAGTGACCAAGTGCATCTTCAGGTACGAAGTAGTTTAAGAGTACACAGCCGAAAATCAATACTGCAGAAAGTAATACTGCTGGAATTGGCACGCCACTTTTGTTAGTTTTTGCGAAAACTTTTGGTGCATTACCTTGCTTCGCCAAGCTGTAAAGCATACGGCTATTGGCATACATACCGCTGTTATAAACAGACAGTGCTGCAGTTAGGATAATGAAGTTCAGTAAATGTGCAGCCCAATCAATACCCAGTTGGCTAAAGATCATCACAAATGGACTTTTGTCTAAACCACCTAGTTCAAGCTGATTCCATGGCACAAGTGACAATAGAATAGTCAAAGAACCCACGTAGAAAATCAAAATACGAAAAACAACTTGGTTAATTGCTTTTGGAATAGTTTCTTTTGGATTTTCAGCTTCCGCTGCCGCCATACCAATCAGTTCAATACCACCGAAGGCGAACATCAAGAATGCCAGCATGAAGAATAAGCCTTCAAAACCATTTGGGAAAAAGCCGCCCTGACTCCATAAGTTGGTAAATGATGCTGTTGAGTTAGCATCTGCAGTCAGTAGCAAATACAAACCGAATACGATCATCGAAATAACTGCAGTGACTTTAATAATCGACAGCCAAAACTCAGATTCACCATAAAACTTCACATTACCTAAGTTTACTAAGGTAATAATCACGAAGAAGAACAATACAGATGCCCACGCTGGAATATGAGGCCACCAGTAATTGATGTATTTCGCAACAGCGGTGAGTTCTGTCATTGCCACTAAAATATAGAGAATCCAGTAGTTCCAACCTGTTAAGAAACCTGGAAATTTCCCCCAATATTTATATGCAAAATGGCTAAATGAACCCGCTACAGGTTCATGGACGATCATTTCACCCAACTGACGCATAATTAGAAAGGCGATCAGACCGCCAATGGCGTAGCCGAGAATAATGGATGGTCCAGCAGATTGAATCACATGCGCTGAGCCCAAGAATAAGCCTGTACCAATTGCACCACCCATGGCAATCAATTGAATATGACGATTCTTTAAGCCACGCTTGAGTTCGGAGGAATTGGTAGTCAAGTTACTCTTCCCGAGAATGGTTTAATTTTGGTAATTGTAATGTATAGAGAATGAATAGCCTAGTAGCTCAAAATTTATGAAAAATATTTATATATTTAATAACCTATTTTTCGTTTTAAATGCTGAATTAAAAATTTATGAATCAATAGATTAATTTTATTTTAATTGAAATTCTGATGCTTGGCTTTATATGGAAAAGGTATCGAATGTTGTTTTTTTATACTTAAGTCATGTGATTGTTAAAAATTCAATTAAACATTGTATGATGCAAAAGCGCAGAAAAGAACGCTCTGCCAAAACACAATGATAAAGATTAAGGATTCAATAAAAATGAGTTTTGCTCCCCAAATTAAGATTGCAGCGACTTATATGCGTGGTGGTACTAGTAAAGGTGTATTTTTCAAGCTAGATGATTTGCCGCTTGCAGCACAACAAGCTGGAAAAGTTCGCGACCAACTTTTATTACGTGTGATTGGCAGTCCAGATCCTTATGGCAAACAAATTGATGGGATGGGTGGAGCTACATCAAGTACCAGTAAAACCGTGATTTTGGCAAAAAGTTCACAGCCTGAGCATGATGTAGATTATCTATTTGGACAAGTGTCGATTGATAAAGCATTTGTCGACTGGAGTGGTAACTGCGGAAACTTAACGGCAGCGGTTGGTGCATTTGCCATTTCAAATGGTCTGGTTGAGGCATCACGTATTCCTGAAAATGGTTTGTGTACGGTTCGTATTTGGCAAGCCAATATTCAAAAAACCATTATTGCGCATGTACCTATTACTGATGGTGCAGTACAAGAAACTGGTGATTTTGAACTAGATGGTGTGACCTTCCCAGCAGCCGAAGTTCAAATTGAATTTTTAGACCCCGCAGATGATGGTGAAGATGGCGGCGCTATGTTCCCTACAGGGAATTTGGTCGATACCTTAACCGTACCCGATGAAGGCAGTTTCCCTGCAACATTTATTAATGCAGGCATTCCAACCATTTTCTTAAATGCAGAAGATATTGGTTATGTCGGCACTGAACTGCAAGATGCGATCAATGGTGATGCCAAGGCATTGGCCCGTTTTGAAAAAATCCGTGCTTATGGTGCGCAGCAAATGGGTTTGATTTCAGATATTGCTGAAGCAGAACAGCGTCAACATACCCCAAAGATTGCATTTGTTTCAAAGCCGAAAGCCTATACATCTTCGAGTTCTAAACATATTTCAGAACAAGATACGGACTTATTGGTTCGTGCCTTATCAATGGGGAAACTGCATCATGCCATGATGGGTACAGCGGCAGTTGCCATTGGTACAGCTGCGGCGATACCGGGGACGCTTGTGAACTTAGCCGCGGGTGGTGGGGAGCGAGAAGCTGTGCGTTTTGGACATCCATCTGGGACGCTACGTGTAGGTGCGCAAGCAATTTATGAAAATGGTCAGTGGGTCGTTAAAAAAGCCGTGATGAGCCGAAGTGCGCGTGTCTTAATGGAAGGCTGGGTGCGTATTCCTGGGGATAGTTTAGATTAAGCATTTAACATCGAATTAGAAATCAGCCTCTGCTTTGCAGGGGCTTTTTTTTTGCCTTTATCTTTTATATGAATAAGCAAATCATGAATTGGTATATATTTTTATATAATATGAACTGCATTTAATATTAGAAAGTTTCTGTGATTTATGTCAGATTAATTTTGTTAGCATTTTGCGTAGCTTTACCCTGAAAAAAAGTAGCGAAACCATGCTTAAAAAAGACTTAATAAAATCGGACCTACCTACTGAACAATTGGCTGTATTAGAAGCGTTGCCAATGCCTGCTGCGTTATTTTCTGCGACAGCTGAGCTGATATGCGCCAATCAAATATTTAAACATCGATTTCAGTCAGACTTACAAGAGATCGTATTAAATCACGTGTCTGTGATGCAGCAAAAGACCAAAGCCACAAGTTCTGAGTTTGATTTACGCTGTTTAGAGAACGATAGCATTGAACCCTTTATGTATAGTGAAAATGAACGGCATTATTGGTTCACGCTCAAACCAAAGTTTCAACAAAGTGGGGATTTGGAACATGTACTGTTGTGCTGTGCGGACATTACAAATTTAAAGCAAGTCGAATTATCACTGTTGAAACATAACCAACAACTCGAACAACAAGTTTATTTTGATTATCTGACAGGGATAAAAAATCGACGAGGTTTTGATTTAGATCTTTCTCAGTGGCAAAAAAGCTTCGCGGTTGAACAAGCCAATGAAATTTGTTTGATGATGCTCGACTTAGACAATTTTAAGCAAATCAATGATATCTACGGTCATGCGTTTGGCGATGAAGTTTTAAGAAAAAGTGCGCAGCTTTTAAGGATGCAAATTAGTCAACATGCAGATGCACAAATATATCGCATGGGTGGGGAAGAGTTTGCAATGATTTTGCCACGCACGGCTATATCGACTGCATGTTCGATTGCACAACAATGTTGTGAGCAAATCTATGCTTCTTCGATGAATTATGCGGATAAGGCTCTACAACTGTCTATCTCATGCGGAGTGGCTTTGTGGGATGGTACGGAGTCATTTTTTGAAACATTGGCACGTGCCGATCAGGCTTTATATCAAGCCAAGAAAGGCTCGAAAAATTGTACCTGTTTTAATGATGGACAAAATGTGGCGCTATTTGAGGAAACGACATTTAAAAAACCATCAAATTGTGGGAAAAACACATAGATTTAGGCCGTAACATAGAGAAAGATCTGAGAAAGCAGTATGATGCAACAGGTCAAAATTGACAGAAAACATTGGCAATCAATTTGCTAATGAACGAAGCAGTTAAATATTTAAAGTATTTGAGGTGAATGTGTCTTCTTTAACAGACGTTTCCACACATGCCCTGACAGAAGCGCAGCAGCGTATTCAGCAGGATTTACTGACAGCGCTTGATGCATTTTCAATTCCAGAACCCTTAAAAGGGGCGGTGTATCATGCTGTGATGTTGGGTGGAAAACGTGTTCGACCGGCACTTTGTTATGCAACAGCAGCGTTAAAACCCAATACAAATTTTGCAGCCGTACGCCGTGCTGCAGTGGCGATCGAATTTATTCATTGCTATTCATTGGCACACGATGATTTGCCGTGTATGGACAACGATTTACTCCGTCGTGGTCAACCAACCTGTCATGTGGCTTTTGGTGAAGATACGGCTTTACTTGCTGGCGATATTTTACAATCGATGGCTTTTGAAGTTTTAGGCAGCCGTCTCTTTGATCAAGGCCCAGCCGTTGAAGCGCCGATCATCTTAAAGCAAATGCAAATTTTAGCGACTGCAACTTCCAAAATGGTCAATGGCCAAGTTCTAGACTTACAAGCGGAAGGCAAGCATGTCAGTCAGGATGAACTGGAAAATATTCATCGAAATAAAACTGGTGCTTTAATTTCTGCTGCAATCATGATGGCTGCAGTGACAATATTTAATGGCACAGATCAAGCCATTCCTAAACTCCGTGAATTTGGTCTCGCGATTGGTTTAGCGTTCCAAGTTCAAGATGATATTTTAGATATTATTGCTGACACTGAAGCATTGGGTAAAACAGCGGGTAAAGATCAACAAGTGGATAAATCCACATATCCTGCGTTAATGGGTCTCGAGCAAGCGCAAGCTTATGCAGAAGAATTACATGCACAAGCACTTCAAGCTTTGGATTATTTTGCAGAAGATCCGGCAGAATTACACAAGATCACGCAGTTTTTATTAAAACGTCAAAGTTAATATGACGTAGTAAAGACATTAGCCCACACATTTAACATGTTGTGGGCTTTTTTTATATCAAGTACATTTGGAACAGAAGTCAAGAAACCTCTAAGTAATATCTAAATGGATGACATGATAAAAAACAAAAAAGGACGCTAGGCGTCCTTTTTTGCAGATATTAAAATTTAGAACTTAAATTTAAGTGCTATTGGTCTTAAATACTTTCTTTATAGATACGATCTGCTTCTTCAAATTTTTCAGTGACTTCAGCAGATGGTGCTTTGCCCATTAAGCTCACAATGATGATTGCAATGAGTGAGCAGATGAAGCCCGGTATAATTTCATAAACGCCTGTATCGCCCCAGAGGTTTTTCCATAGAATAACCATAACAGCACCAACCACCATACCTGCTAAAGCACCATTGAGTGTCATGCGTTTCCAGAACAATGACATGATAATCAGTGGGCCAAATGCAGCACCAAAGCCTGCCCATGCATATGCGACGAGACCAAGGACTTTAGAGTCAGGATTACCCGCCATATAGATCGCAAGCAACGCAATCATTAACACCATAATACGGCCGACCCAAACCAATTCTTTTTGTGAAGCATTTTTGCGTAAGAATGATTTATAAAAGTCTTCAGTTAATGTACTTGAGCAGACTAAAAGCTGACAGCTTAAGGTACTCATGATCGCAGCTAAAATCGCAGCTAGTACGATACCTGCAACCCATGGGTTAAATAGAATTTTAGTCAATTCCATAAAGACCGTTTCAGGGTTTGCTGTAACGACACCTGCCAGTTCTGGATGCTGTTGGAAATAAGCAATACCGAAGAAGCCTGCTGCAACTGCGCCACCGAGGCAGAGCGTCATCCATGTCATACCAATACGGCGTGCATTGGGAATCGATTTGACTGAATCTGCTGCCATGAAGCGGACTAAGATGTGCGGTTGACCAAAATAGCCTAAGCCCCATGCCAATAATGACATGATTGCGACAAAACTTAAGTCAGCAAATACATTCATCGCTTGAGGGCGTGCTGCTTCTAGTGCCAAAGTGAACTGGGTTAAATCCGAGAACGACAACATGACCACGATAGGGGTAAGTAGCAAGGCAAAAATCATAAAGCCCGCTTGAATGGTATCGGTCCAACTGACAGCAAGGAAGCCACCAATAAACACATAGCTCACCGTTGCAATGGCACTGATCCAAAGCGCAGTGCTATACGACATACCAAACATACTTTCAAATAATCGAGCGCCTGCAACCATGCCTGAAGCACAGTAAATTGCGAAGAAAATCAAAATAATCACAGCAGACACGATACGTAAGATTTTCTTTTGATCGTTAAAACGATTTGAGAAATAGTCAGGTAGGGTCAAGGCATTATTTTGAACTTCGGTATGTACACGGAGACGACCTGCAACAAGTAACCAGTTGAGCCAAGCACCGATGATCAGACCAATTGCAATCCACATTTCAGATAAACCTGAAAGGTAAATCGCCCCCGGAAGACCCATGAGCAACCAACCACTCATATCTGATGCACCTGCAGAAAGGGCAGTGACAAAGCTCCCTAATCGGCGGCCACCTAAAATGTAGTCAGAAAAGTTACTGGTCGCACGGTATGCAAGTAAACCGATCACGACCATGGCGACAATATAAAAGAGAAAGGTAATTAGGGTGGGATTCAGGGAGCTCATACGGTATCCGCTTTGGCGTTGGACAATTGCGTTTAATTAGGGGACTCAATGGGATTTGCCTAAGCCAAGTAGGTGAAATCGAACGATAAGTCCTAAAACGTCAAAAAAATAACGTGAAATTTAAACATAAATTCACAAACTTTGCCTTCTTTTTTGTTTTGGGCATAAAAATGGGCCGTATGTCACGACCCATTTTTACTAATGTGAAGATTTAGTTATTACGTCCCATTACACCACGAATCGTATTCAGTACATCCGCAGGTAATACCACAGTTTTGGCATTATTAGATTTAGCCATATCTTGCATGGCTTTGACGTATTGTTCACCCAGTAAGTACGCAACTGGAATTTCTTTATCGCCGACGGCTGAACTCACCATTTCAATTGCACGTTGAGAAGACTCTGCCAGTACCACTTGAGCTTCTGCATCACGACGAGAGGCTTCTAAACGACCATCAGCTTCCAAAATAGCCGCTTGTTTTTCACCGTCTGCCTTGGTCACTGTCGCACGACGTTGACGTTCCGCTGCTGCTTGCTCTTCCATTGCCGCTTGCATGGTATGAGAAGGTTTAATGTCTTGAATTTCTACAGTTTTAAGCGTAATACCCCAGTCAGAGATATCGTCAGAAATTGCGGCTTTAAGTTTAGCCTTAATATGATCACGCGATGAAAGTGCATCATCGAGGTCCATTTCACCGACAATAGAACGTAAAGAGGTTTGCACTAAGTTTTGAATCGCCCATGTGTAGTTTTCAATACCGTAAACTGCTTTTTCAGGTGTGGTTAAATTGATATAAGCCACAGCATTCATCAGTAGTACCGCGTTGTCACGTGTGATCACTTCCTGAGAGGGAATATCTAACACGATATCTTTGGTTGTGACTTTATAAGCCACTTCATCGACATACGGAATCACAAAGTTCAGTCCCGGATTGAGCGTGGTATGGTATTTACCTAAACGCTGAACAATCCATTTATAACCTTGGGGAACAATACGGACACCTTTAAAAATGGTGACGGCTACAAAAACTAAGAGCGCTAAAAAAACAATAGAAACACCAGACATGTCATTTCTCACTTATTTATGGATTGTCAGTGGGGTGGTTGCTGCTGTGCAGTTGGACGACTAAATCATTGCCTAAAATATCGGTCACGCGAACACGGTCGCCGACTTGAAGTGCATCTTGGGTGCGGCAATGCCATTCGTCTGAACCTAAAACAGGCATTGGGAAGCGAACTTTAACGCTGCCATGATTGAGCTGGGTTTGAATCACCATACCCACTTGGCCAATCGTCGCTTCACGGGACAGACCTGCTTTGGTTTTATCGATGGATAAAGGTTTAATAAATTTGAACCACAAAAATGTGCAGAGCACGGCAAAAATAATCCAAACCACAATTTGGACATTAAAGTCCATGGATGGAAAGATCCAATATAAGATCCCAACCAAAATTGCAGAAACGCCAAACCATAGCGCAGCAAAAGACGGCAAAATCAGTTCAAAAAGCATCAAAACGACGCCCAATACAAACCAGTGCCAAGGTTCTAAAATAAATTCCATACATCTACTCTTATATAAGGGTGAATTGATATAGATGAACCAGTATCTATATCAATGTAGCAGATGTATAACTCAATGAATATAAAAAAAATCGTTGAATTATATTTTCGCTTTTGGTGCTGGTTTAAAGGCCGCAGGGGACTGTTTAAAGTTATCGATCGCCTTAATAATGCTATTCACTTTGAGCTGTGCGGCTTTTTCACCTTCTAAAATCGTCGCATTGCTCGACTTCAAATCGAGTGTGCCAATATGTCCCACTTTAGGTTGAATCACGAAATTGGCATTTTTTAGTTCTTCATTAATACTTTGTTGTCCCATGATGTTAATGGTTTGATCGAGCAAACCAAACATGCTTACGGCTTTGCTACCATCAGGACGCGCAGAAATATCCACCGCAATCACGATATCTGCACCCATATCACGTGCGGTTTTCACTGGAATTGGGCTGACTAAGCCACCATCGACATATTTCACCCCTGCAATAGTCGCAGGTACAAATACATTCGGAATGCTGCACGATGCACGTACCGCTTGGCCTGCATTACCACGGTTAAATTCAGTTTTACTGCCATTATCCAAACAGGTGGCTACAGCAGCAAAGCGTTTTGGAAATTGTTCAATCGATTTATTGCCGACGTTTTTATTAACAAAGTCTTGCAGTTTTTGCCCTTGAATAATGCCTTGGCTATTTAAGGTTAAATCACGAATATCAGACTCTTTAAAGTTCAGGGCCAATTGCTGCATTTGATAAGGCGTTTTACCGCTGGCATATAAGCTGCCAACAAAACTACCCGCACTGGTCCCAGTCACAATTTTAGGTTTAATACCGTGCGATTCGAGCACTTTAAGCACACCAATATGTGCAAAACCTTTGGCACCGCCGCCACCGAGCGCAATCGCGATCACCGGTTCACGTGCTTTGGCTGGTGTAGGTGTCGTGGTCGCAGGTGTTTTGGTTGCAGAATCACAGCCAGTGAGTGCCAATACAAAGAGGCTAGGAATCAGGTATTGCAAAAGTTTCATGGGTGAAATCTGATGGTTAAATATACAAAGTGCACATCACATCAAAAAAATAGCCATTTGACTAGGGCTTTTTCCAGTGCTTTTGTAACGGCAAGGCCAACCATTCGGGATTTTTCGGGGAAAATTTGCCATCATAAATCTTCAAAATTTTTTCGAGATCAGTTTCAAAATCTCCACTGGGTTCAAAAACACCCAAGCAATGAATGGTTTTCTTTGCATAATCAAAGCTAAACATCACAATAGGTATCTGTGCTTCATAGGCAATATAGTAAAAACCACTGCGGATTTTATCGGCTTTTTTTCGTGTTCCCTCAGGTGCCATTCCAATCCAAATTTGATCTGTCGCTTGGACAATCTCAGCAATTTCACGTGTCAGTCCATGTGGATTTTCACGCTGCACAGGGATCACGCCGACCCAATCCAAAAGTGGTTTTAAGGGAGTATCAAAAAGGGTGTTTTTACCAAAAATGGTGATTTTTATCCCGATTCCAAGCAAGGCAAGAAAACCATGCCATGCATCTATATTAGAAGTATGCGGAGAAATGATCGCTACAGCTTTGGCAAGGTTGGGAAATTCGCCATCAAATTTCCATCCTTGTGCCAAAAAAAGTGTTTTAAATATTGCGCGGCTCAGGGGGGAGCCGCGTGATGGAACTTGATCGGGCAAAACCGGAAATAATTGAGTCTTTTTATTCATTGCATATTCTTATATAGGTGAAATCCATTTTTGATGTGATGCACATTTAAAAGTACGGCATCAGCATTGACCTTTATCTTAGGTTTATGATTTTTTTAGATCATTGGCAAAATAGCCGTATTTTGACTACTCTAAATGTAACTTCAGCGCACTCAACATTTAGGAACTTATGATCCAGCTTCGTCAGCTCAATCTTTTACTGTTTTCTTTATATTGGGCGCAAGGGTTACCTGTCGGTTTTATGACGCATGCTTTACCAGTGATTTTAAGAGCGCAAGGTGTGTCTTTGGCACATATAGGTGGCTTTGGATTACTCATGTTGCCATGGTCGATCAAAGTTATCTGGGCACCTTGGATTGATCGGCATGGTTCAAGGTCCAAAGGGCATTATCGGAGTTGGATTATTCCAATGCAGTTGCTGTCCGTGGTGGTCTTGGTCTTCCTGTCCTTTTTGCCGATCCAAAGCTTGAATGAACCGATTTATTTGCTGCTGTTTTTTGTGGCTTTACTCAGTATGAATTTGGTCGGTGCGACTCAAGATGTTGCAACGGATGGCTTGGCTGTCAATATTTTAAAAACTGACCAACAGCACTGGGGCAATACTTTTCAGGTGATTGGTTCAAGACTCGGCTTTATCGTGGGTGGCGGTGCTGTGCTTTGGGCCTTGGATTGGTTGGATTGGCAAGCCACATTTCTGTTTTTAGCGGCATTGGTGTTCATCAATACCATCCCTATTTTTATGTATCGAGAACCTTCAAAGCCACCAATCAACATAAAATCTAGTCCAGAGAATGATAACAACCATAAACATACTTCAGGCTTGTTCTACGCCATTCGCCAGTATTTGAAGTATTTTACCCAAACCAAAACCCTCACACTGTGGCTCATGATCTTATTGAGTTTTAAGCTTGCAGATGGTCTAGCAGGACCACTACTTAAGCCACTGATGGTCGATTTAGGATTGAGTTTTAGTCAAATTGGTCTATATGTCACCATGCTAGGTGCAGTGGCTGCTTTAATTGGGGCAGGGCTTGCTGGTCTTAGCTTGAAGTATATTTCTCGGGCACAGGCCTTGGTTTTCTATTCGGTATTGAAAATATTCAGTTTATTGGCCTATGCATGGCTGGCTTTGCAGTTCGAGGCAAAACGGCCCTTCCATGAATGGCTGATCTATGGGATCAATGCTGCCGAAGACATGATTTCAGCCATGCTGCTTGTGATCATGCTGACTTTGGTGATGCAATATAGTCGTAAAGCATTTGCAGCAACGGACTTTACATTTCAGGTTGCCATTATGGCTACGGTGAGTGGGGGGCTGTATAGCATCAGTGGCATAGTGGCCGATCAGTTGGGTTATAGCACTTATTTATTTTGGATCACAGGTTTGGCTGCATTGAGCTTAGTCCCGATTCTATTTTGGGGAAAAGCATCAAAAAATGACCAAAATCACTTCTAAATCATAATTTTGGTTGTTTTTTATCAGCTAAAGCACTAAAAGAGCAATGCAAATATTATTTTAATAATTTTGTAATATGTTTCGCGTGTGTAATATCTGTTACAAAATAATTTAAGGAAAATTTTTGATGAAAACTAAGTTAGCAGCGGCTATCGCATTGAGCCTTTTGGCTGGCTCAACCTTTGCAACACCAACCTTCTACGGTGAAATTGATGCGTCTGTTGATTATTTACCTGAAGATAATAAAACGGGTGTTTCAGACAAAGATGTCGTTGAAATCAGTTCAAACAGTTCTTTCTTGGGTTTAAAGGGCGATGAAAAACTGACTGACCGTTTAAGCGCAGTTTATGCAATTGAATGGGCATTTAACTCAGACGGCGAAGGCGATGACTGGTCTAAGCGTAACCGCTTCGTTGGTTTGAAAGATGCGAAACTTGGTACATTGAAAGTCGGTGCACACGATACACCATTAAAACAATTGTCTAGTCCGGTTGATACATTCAACAACTACGTGGGTAACCGTGCTGATGTTACAGGCATCATGACGGGTGAAAACCGTGTAGATAACGTTGTTGTCTATGAATCACCAGCTTTTAAAATTGCTGAAGGTGCAATTAAAGTTAATGCATTGCTTGCAACAGGTGAGTCTTCAGGAATCAAGAGTGATAAAGGTGTAGTAAAAACTGCAGGTCGTGGTCTTGGCGATGCTTGGTCGGCGTCTGTTGTCTATGACAGCCCCGTTGTTGTCGCAGGTTTAGCGTATGACAAAGCCATTCCATCGAACTTTGGTGGCGTAGGGATGCTAAATAGTGGTTCATATACCGTGAATGATAAAGTTGTTTCTAATTCTGAAATAACCGGAACTAAAGTATTTGCAGCAGCAAATACAATTCGTGCGATCGGTCGTGTAAATCTTGAGGGTGGTTTGGCGCTCAAAGCACTGTATCAAACATCAGAGGTTGAGGCTGCTAAAGGTCATGATGTTGCAGCAGCAAATATTGATGATGCTCAAGGTTGGTTAGTCGGCGCAGAATACAATCTACCTTCTGCAAAAGCTTGGACAGTCAAAGCACAATATAGTCAAAATACCACGACTTATAAAGCAGGTGAGGATTACGAAGCTCAGCAATTCATAGCAGGTGTAGATTATGCATTTAGCAAACAAGTGAAAGCATATGGCTATGCGGGTTACTTGGCACTTGAAAAAGGTTCGAATGAAAGTGAACAACCTGTTCTAGGTACAGGTCTAGAATTTAAATTCTAAAACTTTGATTTAAGTTGTTCAAAAGGCGATGTTTTACATCGCCTTTTTTGATTTTTCTTGCTTGGTTTTGATCAGTTTTAAGTGATTTTTAAGTTTGAATTTTTAGATTGGGGCATCAAAGATCAATAATTGATGCCAATATGCTTCAGGTCATAGCTAAAATACAGCAAAAAATTCCAAGACTTAGTTTAAGTCAATTTAACCTCGTGCTTGCCTTATGGCTTGGGGTGGTTTTGAACCTCGCGTTTTATCAGCAAATCCAGCAGCTCACACCTTATACGGGGCTGAAGGCCGGACTATTTTTAGCGGCAACCGTACTGGTGGTAGTGGCACTTTATAATGTGCTGATGCAACTCCTGCAATGGCGATGGAATTCAAAACTTTTGGCAAGTGTTTTGCTGATCATTGGTGGCTTGAGTGCTTATTTCGTCAATAGTTTAGGCGTGACCATTACATCTGACCAAGTGCAGAACATGATGCAAACAGATGTAAAGGAAGTGCAGGATTTAATCTCGCCACAATTTTTTATCTGGGTCTTTGGACTGGTTATTTTGCCAGTGCTATTGATCTGGCTTTTGCCACTGCATAAAGAAGCCCTAAGCACGGTCGTAGCCAAAAAGGGTTTACATATAGTGCTTTCGCTCATCCTCATGGGTGCTTTGCTGCTTGTTTATTTTGTCGATTATGCTGCGATCTTTCGTGAGCATCGTGACTTAAAAGGCATGCTCTCACCACAAAACAGTATCGCTTCGACATTTTCCTATTATCACAAAAAAGCACCGAAACAGAATTTGCCATTGCTGAGCTATGGTGAAGATGCACATATGGTTGAAAACGTAAGCGCCAAAAGCTTACCAAAATTGATGGTCTTAGTGGTTGGTGAAACTGCGCGCGCGGAAAGTTTTTCACTCAATGGCTATGCTAAAAATACAAATCCTGAACTCAGTCAGCAAAATATTATCAATTTTAGCCAAGTCAGTTCATGTGGCACCGCAACCGCTGTGTCTGTTCCTTGTATGTTCTCGGGTATGCCGAGAACCGAATATGACGAACAGCTTGCAAGTCATCGCGAAGGTTTACTCGATATTGCACAGCGTGCAGGCTATAAGGTGACGTGGCTAGATAATAATTCAGGCTGTAAGGGCACATGTACACGTGTTGAAAAATATGAATTTCCTGAAGCGCTGAAGAAAAAGTGGTGTGATGCCGATGGCGAATGTCATGATGAAATCTTAGTGGATGGTTTGAAGGCATATTTGGCTTCGATCCCCAAAGAAGATCCAACTCCCCGTTTAGTTGTGTTACACCAAATGGGCAGTCATGGCCCTGCTTATTTCAAACGAAGTACCGCAGCGTTTCAAAAATTTAAGCCAACCTGTAATAGCAATGCCATACAGGGATGTAGCTCGACAGAGTTAATAAATAGTTATGACAACAGTATTGTCTATACCGACCATGTGCTGAGTGAATTGATTAACACCTTAAAAGTGACTAACAACTATCAAACAGGACTGTGGTATTTGTCCGATCATGGTGAGTCGACCGGTGAGCATGGTTTGTATTTACACGGTTCTCCATACGCAATTGCACCGTCACAGCAAACTCATGTGCCGATGTTGATGTGGTTTTCACCGGCTTGGCAAAAAAATAATTCAGCGCAATATACTTGTTTAATGGCACAAAAAAGCCAAAAATTAAGTCAGGATAATCTATTTCCATCGCTATTGAGTTTGCTCGATGTGCAGACTCAAGTGATTGATGAAAAAAACAATATGTTGCAACAATGTACTTCAGTACAGCGCAGGACTTAAGCCATGCACAAAATACTTATTATTGAAGATGATTTCATGATTGCCGAATCGACTAAAACCTTGTTGAACTATCAACAGTTTGAAGTCGAGTGGGTGAATAATGGTATCGATGGCTTAAAGCTCATAATGCAAGGGGGGATTGATATCGTCTTGCTAGATCTGGGTTTGCCGATGATGGATGGTATGCAAGTCCTGAAACAAATTCGTCAAATGCAGCCTAAATTGCCAGTGTTAATCATCTCGGCACGTGATCAATTACAAAATCGTGTAGATGGTTTAAACCATGGGGCAGATGACTATCTGATCAAGCCTTATGAGTTTGATGAATTACTTGCACGGATTCATGCACTCCTTCGACGCACAGGGCTGAGTTCAGTCGAAGCACCACAGAAAATTTTAAAACATGGTGAATTGATTTTAGATATTGAGCAGCATCTTGCACGCTATAAGGGTCAATATGTCGATTTATCTAACCGTGAATGGGCCATATTGATACCACTGGTGACGCATCCGAATAAGATTTTTTCGAAAGCTAATTTAGAAGATAAGCTTTATGATTTTGATAGTGATATCAGCAGTAATACTATTGAAGTGTATGTGCATCATCTCAGAACAAAATTAGACAAAGATTTTATTCGCACTATTCGTGGTTTAGGTTATCGACTCGGTTAAGGCAAAGGAATTATCGACCATGCAGCAGCCTTATTCTCTGAAAAAGAGACTAATTATTTATGTGTCTGTTTTCAGTATGCTTTTGGGCTGTCTTTTGGTGTTTTCAGCTTATCGAATTGCACTTGAAGAAATTAATGAAATTTTAGATGCGCAAATGCAAAATTTGGCGGAACGTGTTGCAGAGCATGATCCGCAGCCTATTCGCAGCGAATTTGATCAACATAAGCGTTATCACGAAGAAGATTTATTTGTTGATGTGTGGACTTATCAGTCCAATGCGCATCAAACCCATCAATTAAAATTATTGGTCGCGCCTCAGCCCAAAGCCGGTTTTTATACCCACAATACCCAACAAGATGAGTGGCATACCTATATTTTGCCACTTGCAGATCGGCAAATTCAGGTCAGTCAGCAAGAATCGGTACGACAGCATCTTGCAGCAGAATTGGCCAGTAGCATGTTTATTCCCTATTTGGTTTTTATACCTTTTGCATTAATCGCTTTGGGATGGTTGATTCAACGCAGCTTAAACCCACTGGAAAAATTTAAAAAAGAATTGGCAAAACGGGATGCCTTTGAACTTTCTCCAATCTCTCAAATGCCGTATCCAGAGGAAATTGCACCAACCATTATTGAAATGAACCAGTTGTTTGAACGAATTTCGTTGTCGCAGCAGGAACAGCGCCAGTTTATTGCTGACGCAGCGCATGAGTTACGGACCCCGATTACCGCACTGAATTTGCAAATGCAGATTTTGCTACAAAAATTTCCACAAGATGACGCTCTACAAAATTTGAGTAAAGGTTTAATTCGTATTCAGCATTTGGTCAGTCAATTATTGAGTTTGGCAAAACAAGATGCCTCGGTCTTTGAACTTGAGCGCAAACAACATTTTGATCTTAAGCAAGTTGCAACCAATTGCGTGGAGCAACTGGTGCATTTGGCCATGCAAAAAGATATTGACCTTGGCATGGAGCAACAACAAAGCATTGCCTTATATAGTCTTGAGCCAACGGTACATTCAATTATTTTTAATTTGATTGATAATGCCATTAAATATACCCCTGCACAGGGCATGATTAATGTCTCCGTCTTTGAACATGTGGGGCAGGCGGTTGTACAGGTTGAAGATAGTGGGCCTGGCATCGACCCAGCTTTATATGAGCAAATTCGAAAACGCTTTTATCGAATTTATAATCATGAAGAAATTGGAAGTGGTTTAGGCTTGGCGATCGTGGATAAGGCCGCTGCGCATATTGGTGCACGTTTAGATTTTGCGAAAAGTGAAACGCTGGGTGGGTTGAAAGTAACGATTCAGATTCCGCTAAGACCTTTAAACTCCTAATTATTTTAATTTACTCCTTGCGAATAAAGCCTATATCCATTCAAAGTGTTTATAGGCAGTTTTGATTTTTTCTGTGGGTAGATAACGACAGCCAAATGTATAAATGACTGTGTTAAAGGCCCAAATAAACCATGCTGTCCATAGATTATGACTGAGAAAATGTGCACCCCGCATCATTTGCGCCCAGCCAAAAGCAAAGCCTAAAATCAGCCCAGCAGATAAAAAGAAGTAAGCACGGGCAGGTCGATGTATTCGATAAACAAAATATCCCGTAATTAAGGCAAAACCAGTCGCAGCATGGCCACCGGGGAAGCAGTGTCCTTGGCGTGCTGAAAAATCCCAAGAAAAGCCATGGGCTGTAGCGGCAGTCATATTCCAAGGGCAGGCATGTGCAGATTGTGATTTGAGCAACCCAATCATTGCCGTGCTGAGTAGAGCAACCACGAAAAAATAACCAAATTCAAACTTACGTGCTTTCAGATGCGGATATTTAAAACTGCATATCCATGCTGCGATATAGAGAACATACACGCCTATGACGATATTCTTGATATAGCGATGGTTCAGCACCGCAAGTGCCCAATCATTACGATGAGGAAAACCACCATGTAGGTCGACCCAAGGCTGAATAAAAGTTTGGTCGAGCGAACCACCGACGGGAAAAACATAAAGGAGGCCAACCAAACTGAGTGTGAGCAGCAGGGCTTGTCGCAATAAAAAGGTACGGTTCGAGAGCATAAGTCGTGTGATGTGCCGAAATTATTTTGTTTGAATGCTGCTATTTGAAACCACAAAACTTAAATCAGACTTAATCGGCTATTTGAACTGTATTGATATCGATAGTGAAGAAGGTGCATAAAGCAAAACGGGCATTGTGTTAAAGTTTTTGAAAACTCAGTAATAAAGATTTATGAGCATACGTGCAGTCCTTTTTGATTTAGATAATACTTTGACTCACCGAGATCACAGCGTTCAGGCCTATACGCAGTATTTAGCCGAGTCTTATCAGTCTACGCTGGTGGAGGTAGACCTTGTACAGATTAAACGTATTATTAATCGTATAGATAATGGGGGATATCCGAAAAAAGAACTCCTTACTCATCCGAGTATTGGGGCATCTGTCGCTTATGCTCTACAAACGGAGCTGGATTGGATACATCAACCCGATTTTGATGAGCTCACCCAATTTTGGTTTCAGCACTTTGGTCAGTTCGCCGTGGCGATGCCGGGAGCATTGAGCTTGCTGCAGCAACTAAAACAGCAGCAGTATAAACTGGCGGTGGTGTCGAATGGTGGACATGCCACACGCCTGAATATTTTGAATGGACTAGGTTATGCATCGTATTTTGATCAGATCATCAGCTCGGAAAGTGCAGGCATTAGTAAGCCCAAAGTTGAAATATTTCAGTACAGTTGTCGTGAGTTGGGCGTGACGGAAACCGAGTGTTTATTTATTGGTGATCATCCTGTCAATGATATTTATGGTGCGAGCCAAGCAGGGATGTCTGCCGTATTGCTTGAAGGCTTTCATACTTTAAGTGCTGAACAACAGCACAGCATTCCGAATAAAATTCAGCATTTGGATCAGGTCTTAGATTTTCTAAAATAAGATGATTTAAACTCAAGCTTTAAGCGAAGTTCAGGGTAAAAAAAAGCGGCATAAATGCCGCTTTAGATTGTGTTGTTTAGAACATGTTTTCTTCAGAGTTTGCCGAAATACGGTGAATACTTAAGTCTGCACCACGGAATTCTTCTTCTTGATCTAGGCGAATGCCCATCGTTACTTTGAGTAGACCATAAACGATGAATCCACCTGCCAATGCAATCAAGATTGCGAGTAGCGTACCGATACATTGAGAGATCATTGAAATACCGCCTAAACCGCCCAACCATTTTTGTCCAAATACACCCACTGCAATACCACCGAAAGCACCACAAACACCGTGTAGTGGCCATACGCCAAGTACATCATCGACTTTGAGTTTGTTTTGAGTGTATGTAAATAGTTTGACAAAGATCAGACCTGCGATAGCGCCGATAATTAACGCACCGACAGGATGAACTACATCTGAGCCTGCACAGATTGCAACCAAACCTGCTAAGGGACCGTTATGTAAGAAACCGGGGTCATTTTTACCCATAAAGTTTGCTGCAAGCGTGCCGCCCACCATTGCCATGAGAGAGTTAATTGCAACCAGTCCTGAAATGGCATCCAAACGTTGCGCACTCATCACGTTAAAGCCAAACCAGCCAACGATTAAAATCCAAGAACCTAAGGCAAGGAATGGAATACTTGAAGGGGGGTGAGCGCTGATACGACCGTCTTTTTTATAGCGTCCATGACGTGCGCCAAGTAAAAGTATTGCAGCTAAAGCGATCCAACCGCCCATGGCATGTACCACGACCGAACCAGCAAAGTCATGAAAGGCTGCGCCAAATGTGCGTTCTAACCATGCTTGTAGCCCAAAATTACCATTCCATGCCATGCCTTCAAAGAATGGATAGACCAAAGCGACCAATAATAATGTGGCAATCGCTTGAGTCCGCATTTTTGCACGTTCAGCAATACCACCTGAAATAATCGCTGGAATGGCTGCGGCAAAAGTCAGCAGGAAGAAACAACGCATTAAGTTGTAGCCATGATCGGCTGCTAAAGTGTCCCCAATATGAAAAAAGTGCTGACCATAAGAGATGTAATAACCCACAAAAAAGTATGCAATTGCGGAAATAGAAAAGTCAGTCAAAATTTTACTCAGCGCATTGACCTGATTTTTATGTCGTACTGTACCCAATTCTAAAAATGCAAAGCCAGCATGCATGGCAAGAACCAAGACTGCACCAAGAAGGAGAAAGAGGAGATCTATATTTTGCATAAGGTGTTCCAGTTTAGTGCGCTAGTTCACGAAAAGAAGTTCAGTATATCGAGCGGAATAATTTCGAAAAGAGGAGTGAGCGAGGGAAATTTTGATTAAAAAAACTAAAAAATGTAGAAGACTCGATATAAAGCAAAGACTTGCATGAGTATGACAACAATGCACTAAAATAGTGCAATGGTGATTTGCAATGACAAAATTAAATGAATGATTATTAAGTGAAAAACTATGTTTTTAGAATCTGTTTAAAAAATGAAAAACAAATTGCGCCATTTCTGAGTTAATTCAGGGCAATTCATTATTTTGTATTTTTATCTGATTGATAGATGTTAGCGCGATAATGGAACTGAAAATTGACGAATGATACATTTTTGGGAGTCTGTCTGAGCATCTTGTAGTCTTCAAAAGATGAAAGCTGGATGGCTTGCCTGAACTGAAATAATGCACATATATTAACCAATGAAATCTCTGCTGCTGCACTTTTAGATGGCGAAAAACATTCAAGGGTGGGTCTGTGGTGATGGTCGTTGGATCTTACTGTATTTTGATGACGTATTTAATTGAAGCGGCACAGAATTTTAAAGTTTTAGCCTTGAATGCTTAAGCTAAACGCTGTGTATTAATCGCTTCAGCCCAGTCACTACATCCGCAGCGCGGGCAGGTATCCTGAGCACCGTAAATGTACATGGTTTTGCCACAGTGCGTACAGGCATACAGCTGATGCATTTTGATATCTCGAACCGCTTTATAGGGTTTCGGAAATAGTGGCAGTCCATAACGCACTTGTTCAGGTGGATAAAACAAAATACTAAATTTTCCATCACTTTCTAATAGACCGACGCGGACTTGCCCTAAATGTTCAACATTTTGCTGGCGCATTTCAGAGAAGAATTCATCATGTGACATTTTACCTTGTTTAATCTTTTCTAAGACCAATTCACCATCTTCCACAATGTAGAGGGCTTTACCTTCAATTAAATCTTCAAAGGGCTGGTATTTCATCATTAGCCAAGTGATTACGCGGTATAAACCAATCACTACCGTCATCACAATGAGCGCTTGTAAGAGGGGGAGTTCCTCTTCAAACATCGGGTCGCCTGCAATTGAACCCAAAGCAAGGAGGATGGCAACTTCAAAGATGGATAACTGACGCACGCCGCGTTTGCCTGTTAGGCGTAAGAATACGATGATTAAAACGAACATAATGACGCTACGCAAAATCACTTCGGCAGCAAAAGTCCATGTAGTGTCATGGATGAAAATTTGAGTGAAATCCATGTCTCATCCTTTTTTATCGTTATGTGTTTTTAACTTAGCAAAGCGCTGGGCGATAAAGCAGCTCAATTGTGTTAATTTTTAAGCACTATTCGAAAAAGGATTTCATGCTAAAGGTATTGTATGAATGAGATATTTGATGAAAAAAAGTGCTTTAAAATAGCCATAAAAAAAGCACCGACGAATCGATGCTTTTGATGTGGTCTGGCAATTTTTAAAGATGTTCAGTTATTTAATATGTTCTGCAATATTCGTAAAGATTACACCTAAACCATGTGCGCCAGCATCTGGATAGCCAAGACTACGGTCGCCTACAGTTCCCGCACGTCCCATACGCGCTACAATCTCTTTGGTATTTTCAGCGCCTTGAACCGCCGCTTTTGCACCAAGTACAAAGTTTTCTTTAAAGGTTTTATCTGTATGGGCAGACCAAGAATCTGCGCATGGCACAAGTGCATCAATCAGGGTTTTATCACCCACCACTGCGCCGCGTCCAAATGAACGCTCACCTGTAGTTTGAATGCCTTTGACCGCTGCTTGCAGCATCTCGGCAAAGTCTGAAACGCTCAAAGCAGTTTTGCCTTGAATTGATTTCGCTGCTGCACGGAATGCTGAACCCCAGATTGGGCCAGATGCACCGCCACAGTGTTCCATAATGATCATTGAGCAGTTCAGCATGAATTCATCCATCTGCTGCGCTTGAATCAGACTTTGCCATTCACGTTTTAATTGCTTAAAGCCTTTCGCCACGCTCATACCGAAGTCGCCGTCACCTGCATGCGCGTCTAGTTCACAGAATGGCACTTCATTTCTAATGATACAGGCAGACATGACATCGACCACATAGCGCATGTTTTCGATGGTGAATTGTTCATTGCTAATCACCGCATGTTCAGGCTGTGTTTCAACTTGGGTATTTACCACAGCTTCGGTGGCAGCATCTTTAGTTGCGAAAGTTAAAGGTTGTGCTGCTGAACCATCCATTTTAAATGCAGGGGTGTTGGCTGCTGCATCGAGGTAAGTTTTCAATTCATCATCGACAGCAAGCAAGGACACAGATGCACCATGCATGTCGATACTGGTCATATAGTTGCCGACAAATGTGCGGTAAATTTTGATGCCTTTACGTGCAAGGTGTTCGCATACATCATGGTTAAAGACATACAACTCTTGCAGCGGTGTGCTACCAAAGCCATTGACCAAGACTGCAACTTCTTTCATGTCTGGGCGGTCAAGGAACAGGTCATCCACGATGCGCTGTGCCATTTTTTTGGATGGCAAGATTTTTTCACGACGGATGCCGGGTTCACCGTGAATGCCGACGCCATATTCCATTTCGTCATCAGCCAAAATAAACGTTGGCGTGCCTTTGGCTGGAACAGTACATGAGCTATAAGCAAAACCAAGGCTAATGACGTTGTCCGCAGCTTTTTGAGCAATCGCTTTTACATCTGCAAGTTCTAAGCCTTTTGATGCTGCTGCGCCTGCAATCTTATGTACAAATACTGTGCCTGCAACACCACGACGACCTACTGTATATAGGCTGTCTTTAACCGCAATGTCATCTGCCACTTTTACATAGTCAACTTTAATGCCGTCTTCAGTTGCAAGGGCTGCGCCATTCTGGAAATTCATCATATCGCCAGAATAGTTTTTGATGATCATCAGCACGCCTTTGTCAGTTGCGACTTGCTGTAAGGCTTTATAGACCTGAATTTGCGATGGAGATGCAAATACATCACCACATACGGCAGCGTCTAACATGCCTGTGCCTACAAAGCCTGCATGGGCAGGTTCGTGACCGCTACCACCACCACTGATCAATGCCACGTTATTGTGCTTTTCTTTGCGTGAAATGATTTTGTGCGACTCGTTAAATGCGAGTTCTGGATGGGCAAGAACAAAGCCTTTGCACATTTCAATTACGATGTTTTCTGCACCGTTCATGAGTTTTTTCATTAATGCACCAATGGGTTATGAATTTGGGGAGATCTAAAGGTGATTATTATAAGGAAATTGGTGTGGTGTCTGACATAAAAGTGTAAAAAAGCAGTATTTCTGATTAATGGGTGAGTGATTGGCTTGTTTTTGGGTACACTTATTTTAGATGTGGAATCCCTCCCAACCTCCCTTTAATAAAGGGAGGCGTTGTCACGTAGTTTATTTAATCACCTGACGTCCCCCTCTTTTTTAAAGAGGGGTTAGGGGAGATTTAAAATTTGAGAAAAATAATGAAACCCTACAATAAAAACTTAAAACAAGTATCTCGTGACTTGCGTAACAACATGACTGAAGCAGAAAAACTATTGTGGTCAAAACTTCGTAATAAGCAAATTTTAGGTTTGCAGTTCTATAGACAGAAACCAATTTTAAATTTCATTGTGGATTTTTACTGTCCTGCAGCCAATTTAGTGATTGAGTGTGATGGTGGTCAGCATTTTACCCAAGAAGGATTGGAAGCGGATCTGATTCGGGATGAGGCTTTGGCTCAGCTTGGGCTAAAAGTGCTGAGGTTTGATAATGGGCAGGTGATGGGACAGATTGATGATGTGGTGGAAGTGATTTATCGGTATTGTTTGGAAGTACTTTCTAAAGAATCCCCCTAAATCCCCCTTTTGCAAAGGGGGACTTGATGCGAATTTGATTGCGGTTATGGAGTCGCATAGTTCCTCCCTTTTTAAAGGGCGGCTATGAGGGATTACATACGAAAATTATAGAGAAAATAGCTTTAATAGCCCATTAATTCAAAATGTCTAAAAAACAGTCTGTTTCTCGCTTCAGGTATAAAATTGAATATTGTTTCTAAATTATAAATTTTGATAATTTTTTCGGCTAAATCAATTTGATGAAGGAAAAATAGGCTTTTTACTAACTCTTCTAAGAATATAACTTTTGACAAAATATTACTTAGAGAGTCTCTAATGTTCTTATATTTAGCTTGTTTTTGAAAAAGCTCATATGAAGAAATATAGTTCTCACTGTACTTATGTTTATCTATAGATAAGTAATATAAAGATTGTAAATCCGAAACATAATTGTCTGATAAGTCTTTTTCTAAAATTGTCATTCCTTTCTTATGCAATGAACCACATCGGAAAAAATCATCTATAAAATTTGAATCTTTTTCATCCTTATCTACAGTTGTTTCTTTATGACTATAAACTTCTTTAAAGTCAGGAGAAAAATAAGTTATCCAGATGTCACATAGTTCTAAAATTTGGACATCATTCAAAAAAGCAAGAGGTTTTTTGATTCCGATTTTATGACTTAATTCATAATGATCTTTAATAAGCTTTATGGCTTTAGTTAGTTCATTATTAGAAATTTTATAACATTTTGTCAGTTCTTCTTTAATGGCTTTGAAGGAGTTATCACTCCATTGTTCGTATGGCGGAAGATGTGTAGTTAACTCAAATATTTGTTGGCGTGATAGGTTTTTTGTGAATGTCCCAAGTTTGTATTCATCTATCAACGAATCAATCAAATAAATTAAATCATCTAGATTATCTTCTAAATCTTTGAATCTTGTATTGAGAATATAACAGTTGATAACACCTTGTTCGACTAAATGTGTCTGATCATCATTGCTTCTAGGATATCTAAAAGTTTGTCCTGTAGGATCAATACTTGCTATATCACATATTGTTTCATTAATTCGATCAATTAACTCTCTAAAACGGGTATCAAGCAAATTTGCATTTATTTTGAAATATGACCAAATATTCCCAATATCATGTGAAGTAATCAAATTAAAACAGGGTAAATCAATCTTTTTGATGTGAGCTAATAATCTAATTTCTTCAATAGCACCTTTAAGTCTAAGCTCAATAGAATGGCGCATATTAAAACAGATTGGATAAATCAAATGATCAATTTGTTCACCTTTGGAATTTAAAATGTAATTTAAAAGAAGATTAGCCGCTTTAGAATAGCCTTTTGAATATTCTATATAATTAGGTTGTCCATTATCCCCAACACATGCATTAGCCCATGTTGGCCCACTTCCAGTGAATGTTTTGTTGTCCATAAGTGTTTATTACAAAGTTTTTAGAATTTTAATGCAATATTATTGCATAAATCCCTCTTAACCTCCCTTTAAAAAAGGGAGGAGTTGTCACGTAATTCATGTAATCAAATGACAAAGTCCCCCTTTGAAAAAGGGGGATTTAGGGGGATTAAAAAATAAAAGCCCTCACAGCGAGGGCTTTTATTAATGCAAATTATTGAACTGAATCATCCAAATTCGGTGCTAACCAACGCTTCGCTTCATCCAAAGTCCAACCTTTACGCTTTGCATAATCCTCAAGCTGATCGCCTGCGATTTTACCCACGTTAAAGTATTGGCTTTCAGGGTTTGCATAGTAGAAACCGCTGACAGATGAAGGCGGCCACATTGCAAAACTAGAAGTCAATTGCGTACCAATCTTGTCGGTAGAACCTAACCAGTCAAACAATGGCGCTTTTTCAGAATGCTCAGGACAAGCAGGGTAGCCCGGTGCAGGACGGATGCCCACATAGTTCTCTTTAATCAATTCTTCATTACTTAAGGTTTCAGACGCTTGGTTACCCCAGAACTCTTTACGGATGCGCTCATGCAAATGCTCCGCAAACGCTTCCGCAAAACGGTCACCTAAAGATTGTGCAAGAATTGCAGAGTAGTCATCGCCTTTAGCTTTGTACTCATTGGCCATTTCTTCTGCACCAAAGATCGATACAGTGAAACCGCCCAAGTAGTCTTCTGCGACACCTTTAGGCGCAATAAAGTCCGCTAATGACAAGTTTGGTTTACCTGTCACTTTATCAGACTGTTGACGAATGTGATGGAAGGTATGCGTAACCGATTGACCATCTTCGCTATACACTTCAACCGAATCCGCTGCTGAACGGTTTGCAGGGTAAATACCAAACACAGCACGAGCATCAAAACGTTTGTTGTCGATGATGTCTTTTAGCATGGTCTGTGCTTGTTCATACAAGTCAGTTGCTGCTTCACCTACAACTTGATCAGTTAAGATAGCAGGGAATTTACCTGCCAAACTCCAAGAAATGAAGAACGGTGTCCAGTCAAAGTATTCAACTAATGTTTCCAATGGATAATTGGTCAGCGTTTGCGTACCAATAAAGTTTGGCTTCACAGGAGCATTGGCTGCAAAGTCAATTTTTAAACCATTTTCAACCGATTCAGCATACGTCAGTTTCGCTGCTTTCGGCTGTTTGTTAGCAATACGCTCACGGACTTTTTCATATTCAGCACGGGTTTCTGCTACAAACTTTGGCTTCATTTCCTTAGAAAGTAAAGTTGTTGCTACACCCACCGCACGAGATGCATCGGCAACATAAATGACTGCATCGTTTGAATATTGTGGATCAATTTTCACTGCCGTATGCGCTTTAGAAGTGGTTGCACCGCCAATCATCAATGGAATATTAAAGCCTTTGCGCTGCATTTCTTTCGCAACAAAAACCATTTCATCCAAAGACGGAGTGATTAGCCCAGATAGACCAATAATGTCGACTTTCTCATCAATGGCAGTTTGCAGAATCTTCTCGCAAGGTACCATCACGCCAAGGTCGATAATGTCATAGCCGTTACAGCCCAACACCACGCCTACGATATTTTTACCGATGTCATGCACATCGCCCTTCACAGTTGCCATCAGGACTTTACCCTTAGATTGGCCAGCTGTTTTTTCCGCTTCAATGAATGGGTTGAGCCAAGCTACAGCCTGTTTCATGACACGTGCAGATTTCACGACTTGCGGCAGGAACATTTTGCCTGAACCGAACAAATCACCTACCACATTCATGCCGTCCATCAGCGGACCTTCAATTACATCTAAAGGACGTTTAGCTTTCAGACGTGCTTCTTCAGTATCTTCATCAATGAATGTGGTGATGCCTTTAACCAAAGCGTGTTCCAGACGCTTTTCAACTGGAAGTTCACGCCATTCCAAGTTTTCCACTTGTTTTTGCGCAGCGCCTTGACCACGGTATTTTTCAGCAACTTCAAGCAGCTTTTCTGTAGCTTCTTGATGGCTTTCACCTTGGTTTTGGTTCAAGATCACATCTTCAACCGCAGCTTTCAGTTCAGCATCAATATCATCATAAATCGCCATTTGACCTGCGTTGACGATACCCATAGTCATGCCTTGCTGAATGGCATGGTATAAGAACACTGAGTGAATCGCTTCACGTACAGGCTCGTTACCGCGGAAAGAGAACGATACGTTAGACACACCGCCTGAAATCATCGCATGTGGTAAGTTTTGCTTGATCCAACCTGTCGCTTCAATGAAGTCCACAGCATAGTTGTTGTGTTCTTCGATACCTGTTGCCACTGCAAACACGTTCGGGTCAAAAATGATGTCTTCAGCAGGGAAGCCAACTTCATTCACTAACACGTCATAAGAGCGCTTACAGATTTCTTTTTTACGTGCAGCAGTGTCGGCCTGACCATTTTCGTCAAAGGCCATCACAATTACGGCAGCGCCATACTGACGGCACAAACGCGCTTTTGCAACGAACTCGTCATAGCCTTCTTTTAAGGAAATCGAGTTAACAACCGCTTTACCTTGTACACATTTTAAGCCCGCTTCAATGATTTCCCATTTAGATGAGTCAATCATGATCGGCACACGTGAAATTTCAGGTTCAGAGGCTACAAGATTCAGGAAGTGCACCATTGCGCCTTCTGAATCCAGCATGCCTTCATCCATGTTGATGTCGATAATCTGAGCACCGGCTTCAACTTGCTGCTGTGCAACTTCTAAAGCTTCGGCAAAGTTTTCTTCACGGATTAAACGTAGGAATTTTTTAGAACCTGTCACGTTGGTACGTTCACCGACGTTTACAAACAGCGAATCTTCTGTAATGTTGAACGGCTCTAAACCGCTTAAACGGCAAGCGGGTTTGGTTTCTGGCACTTGGCGCGGCGCAATGTCTTTTACGGCATTGGCAATAGCGCGGATATGATCCGGCGTTGTACCGCAGCAACCGCCCGTGATGTTAATCAGGCCGCTTTCTGCAAATTCTTTAATAAATGCAGCTGTTTCTTCAGGGGTTTCATCATAACCGCCGAAGGCATTTGGTAAGCCAGCGTTCGGATGGGCTGAAACAAAAGTATCAGCAACGTCAGCAATGGTTTTTACATGCGGACGCATGGCATCTGCACCTAGGGCACAGTTAAAGCCAATCGACAATAAGTCACCATGACGCACAGAGTTCCAGAACGCTTCAGCAGTTTGGCCAGTTAAAGTTCGGCCAGAGGCATCGGTAATCGTGCCTGAAATCATCAATGGCAATTCGTAGCCAATTTGGTTGAAGACTTCTTTCACTGCAAAAATGGCAGCTTTACAGTTCAAAGTATCAAATACTGTTTCAATTAAAAGAATGTCTGCACCGCCTTCAATCAGGGCATGCGCAGCTTCAATATAGTTTTCTTTTAACTCATCAAAAGTAATGTTACGAAATGCTGGGTCATTTACATTTGGCGAGATCGAGCAAGTACGTGAAGTCGGGCCAAGCACACCTGCTACAAAACGCGGTTTTTCAGGCGTTGAGTATTTTTCACAAGCGGCTTTGGCAATACGCGCTGCTTCACGGTTGATCTCTGATACCAAATCTTCCATGTGGTAGTCAGACATTGAAACTTTAGTGCCGTTAAAGCTGTTGGTTTCAATAATGTCTGCACCAGCATCGAGATAGGCTTCATGAATGCCTTGAATAATTTGCGGTTGAGTCAACACCAATAGGTCATTATTGCCTTTGAGGTCAGATGCCCAATCTGCAAAACGCTCACCACGGTAGTCAGCTTCTTCGAGTTTATGACGCTGAATCATGGTGCCCATTGCACCGTCGATAATCAGAATCCGTTGAGCGAGCAGCTCTTTTAGGGTGGCAAGCGTAGACATAAATAACCCCAATCCGATGGAATATAAAATCGGCAAATATATTAACAGAATTCATTGCAGTTTTATTGATATTCAATCATCTTCACAGTGCGCAATTATTAGCTTGTTGAATTAATGAGCAATATTGCAACTTGCTTATTTCATATTCCAATTTCATATAAATGTATGGAAAGCTTCATGAATTTGTCATATTGCTCAGGCAAGATTAAAAAACATCCAGCAGGGCTATGCAATATGACAAAAAAACATGACAGATGAAATATAAGCTGAAACATTGGGTTTCAAAGAAAATAAAGTTTAAATATGCAGATTAAATAACTGATTTACTTTATGAAAGTAGAGTGTGGAAGTCGGTTTTTAACACTTAAAAAAAACAAATAAAGCATGAAAAATTGCTTTATATGACACCGCTTTGTCATATAATTGTCATAATTAAATTGAACAATATGGGGATTTTAAAATCCTTTATTCCTGCCTGCATGAATTCTAAACAAACTCCCGTAGATTCAGCGCACACGTCGACTCCTCAAAAGTCCACGAATGTTCATGTGCCTACACCGAAATTCTTTATGCCGGTATTTTTGACGGTGATTATTTCAACGTTGATTTATATTGGTTTTCAGGTGACTGCCGATTTAGCGCATGTTCCGCCTTTAAGTCTTTATTCAATGATTTTATTGGGCACAGCCTTATTCATCGCACTTGGCTTTGAATTTGTAAATGGTTTCCATGACACTGCAAATGCAGTAGCAACAGTGATTTATACCAACGCCTTGTCAGCACCGGTTGCGGTAATGTGGGCAGGTTTCTGTAACTTTCTGGGTGTAATGGTTGCCAGTGGTGCAGTCGCTTACGGCATTATTGCCTTATTACCTGTTGAATTGATTATGAATGTCGGTTCAGGTGCTGGCTTTGCCATGGTTTTCGCTATGTTGATCGCAGCGATTTTGTGGAATTTAGGAACTTGGTTCTTAGGCATCCCTGCGTCTAGTTCGCATACTTTGATTGGTTCTATTCTTGGCGTTGGCATCATGAACTACCTGTTAAATGCAGGCGGTGGTGCGAGCGGTGTAGATATGGAGCAGGTGCTTAAAGTCGGTAAGGCGTTATTGTTCTCGCCACTGATTGGTTTTGCATTTGCAGCTCTCGTTTTCTTGTTGGTGAAGCGTATTTTCCGCAAACAGCTTGAACTGTTTCAGCCACCAGAAGGCAATAAGCCACCACCACCACTGATTCGTGCAATTTTGATCTTTACCTGTACAGGTGTAAGTTTTGCGCACGGTTCAAATGATGGTCAAAAAGGTATGGGTCTGATCATGCTGATTTTGATCGGATGTGTGCCATTGGCTTATTCATTGAATAAGAACTTAGATAATCAACATATTCAATCTTTCCATCAGTTATCTGCTCAAACTGCGACTGCGATCTACGCAGAGCATAAGGATATTCCTGATGCACAAGCGCGTGATGTACTCACCAAATACATTCAAACCAAAGAAGTCAGCCCAGAAGTTGTGCCAGCTTTAGCAAGTTTGACCGATCATTTAGGTGAGCGTGTTGCACAGTATGGCGACTTAAAAGATATTCCTGAACAAGAAGTATCTTCGATTCGTAATGACATGTACTTAAGTACTACTGCTTTTAAACGTCTAGATAAAGCTGACCAACTACCAGCAATGGCAGAAGCTGAACAAAAGACTGTGAAGGAATATCGTAGTCACTTAGACTCGTTCTTACAGTACATTCCAACATGGGTGAAAGTCGCTGTTGCATTGGCACTGGGTCTTGGAACCATGGTGGGTTGGAAACGTATTGTCGTCACTGTAGGTGAGCGTATTGGTAAAAACCACATGACCTATGGTCAAGGTATGTCTGCCGAGCTTGTTGCTATGTCAACAATTGCTGCTGCGGATGGTTTTGGTATGCCAGTATCGACCACACACGTATTGAACTCTGCGGTTGCAGGTACTATGGTCGCGAATAAATCAGGTCTGAACTTTGCAACAGTGAAAACCATTCTATCGGCTTGGGTCTTCACTTTACCTGCAACGATCTGTCTATCAGGCTGCTTGTACTGGTTATTCTTGAAAGTGTTCTAAGGAACTCAAATTTTAGGTATAAAAAAACGCTGCTTCGGCAGCGTTTTTTTATGGCTTTATCTCAGACATCACCGATTTGAATGGGATGGCTGAGCTGAAATGGAATAGTCAAACTAACAAGTTGAAGCTTTGCAAAGTTCAACACTTATTTGAACCAATGCTGTTACGCTTTTTTAAACAGTCCCAATACTTTTTTCACGGGCAATTTCTCTTCAGCAAAACCATACAGCGCCGCAAAAGGTAAGGCGGTACGTGCCAAATAAGCTACACGCCATAAGCCACCATGGTTGGCACCATGCATCATGAGTTCTAAAGGATGGTCTAGCGCTGTTTCAGGGTTTGCAACTGAGTGAGGATTTCTCAAGTCATGAATCCATAAAGCCGCCATGAGTGCATTGGTGGTTTCAGGTTGAAAGGATTCAACATCAAATAAACTCGCACCATTAAATGCGGCTTTTAATAATGGATTCTTCGTCACTGAGCGAGTCGTGGTGGATGGCGCAATATTGATACTAACCCGCTGACCATTTTGACGTGCGACAGTTGCGCGCCATTGTTGGATACGTTTTGCGAGTGCGTAGTTTGGACCTTGTTCCACCACCAAACAGTCAGCGATACCATAGGATTTTCCATTGTCTGCTGTGGTGGTTTGCTCATTATTTTGCTTAAAGAAATGCTGACCTGTGACTTTGGCAATGCTTTGCGTCAATAGCTTTTGTGCAGACGCACGGTTTTGGAATTTGGCTTGCGCTGCCGTAACAATCTCTTCTGGAACCGCATAGACATCGGTCGGAGTACACATAAACATCAAGCTGGTGTCGGCTTTTTGTTGACTGACATAAGCCATGATGCTGTCCATCGCCATTGCAACACGAACATGCTTTTCACCATCTAAATAGGCAATTGCAGCCAGATCAAGTTGATGTTCACTTTGTGCAAGCCACTGTGCAATTTCAGGAATGTGTGTCAGTAAATTGGCGCCCAATTTGTGTTTTAGTTTTTGAATGGGAGTGTCTTCATGCACAGCGTCGAGACTTGGTGCATATAAAGTGGCATTACCGGCCTGAACCGTGCTTAAGATTCGATCCCAAACACGTTCATTATTGAGGTCGATTGCCACAATATTGGCTTTCCATTTTGCTAACCACGTCAGAGGGCCAGCTTCGGAGGCAGCACCAAAAAGCACCATAGTCCGATCTGACAAATCGAACCATTCTGGGTGTGCAATGGCTTCACGTAATGCGTCGGCATGACTGGCTTCAATGATGCCAGCATCTTGCCATTTTTGAATCTGAGCCAGTAAAGCCTCACCTTGCAGTTTTTGGCCATGATAGGGCACATACCACTCAGGCGCTGCGTCACTTTCACCTTTTAACTTCACGGTATGCAGCGGATGTGCAGTTAAAGCTACTGCATCTTTGAGCGTATGCTTTTCTTGATCACGATAAAACTCAAAGACGTGATGCGCTTTATTTAAACCTTGCTCAGCAATGTTGATCGCTGCTTCAGATGATTGAATCCCTTGTTCAACCAAGGCTTTAAAATATTCAGGATATTTTTTACGCCAGTTTTTTTCTTGTTTTGCACGTACAGAAGAGTGATGGTCAACTGCAGCTAAGGCTTCAGCGATAATTTCACGACCGGTTTTAGATGTACTCGGCTTTTGGTTTGAAGCCGAAATGGGAAATTGAAGACCTTCAGTTGAACTCGACATGCAAAATATCTCAGCTAATTTTGTCATTAATATACAGATGTATACATTATCTATGCCAAATTAAAAAATAGGGTGGCATAAAGTGCCAGATTTATATGATTTGTCATGTGCTTTTGTGAACTTTCGTAGAATATACAGCTTCAAATTTTATTGCCGGAATTGAAAAAGCCTTCGGTTTGAAGGCTTAAAAGAAGAGGGCATGAAATCAGCAACGGCAAATCAACAACGGCCTTTTTTAGCCTGTCCGGGCGGGCAAAAGTCGCCATGTCGATCTGGGTACTTATAAGGATAGTGATTACGATCTGGGTCGACCACGATACTGCCTTCACGGGTGTGAACGGCACAAGCACTCAACACGCAGGTCAACAGCAAACTTGAGAACATCAGGACTATTTTCATTGGAATTTTCCCTTTTTTATTCTGTGTCATTTCAGTTTAAATCAGGGCAAGGATAGATAGCGTTTCAATCTGCTGTGAAATTGTATAGCTCGATATTCAAAGTGCGGTGTTGTAGATGTGGGAAATTGGCTAAAGAAAAGATCAATGGTCATGAGGTTAAACTCTGCACAATAAAAAAGCCTAAACTGAAACGGTTTAGGCTGTCATATTACAGGTTACATCAGGCTGATTTTTTAAACTTAATGTTAGAAAGGAACGTTTAATAACTGACTTAAGAAATGTGGAATGAGCTTCGGTTCAAGAATAATCGTCATGATTACACCATACGCTGCGCCCCAAAGGTGTGCGCTGTGGTTAATATTGCTGTTGCCACGTTTACCTGACCAGATACTGTAAGCCACATACAGCACGGCAAAAATAATCGCAGGAACAGGAATAAAGAATACAAAAATCAGTTTCCACGGTTCAAACAAGATATACGCAAAGAGTACTGCAGATACCGCCCCAGAAGCCCCTAAACTTGCCCAATGGGTATCATGCTTATGTTTTAAATAACTCGGAATAATCGCAGCGATCAAACCGCCTAAATAAAACAATACAAAGCCCATGTCGAAGAAATATTGGCGATAAAAACTTTCAATCACGCTACCAAAGAAAAATAAGGTAATCATGTTGAACAATAGGTGCGCGCCATCTGCATGAATAAAGCCATGGCTAATAAATCGGTCATACTCGCCACGACTGAGGGCTGGCGGCCAAAATAACAAACGATTCATCACTTTCTGATTTGAAAATGCAATCAGTGAAATCACCACCGTAATCAGGATAATGGTCACGGTGTGGTTAAAGGGTAGGCCCAACATATATGACTATTCTACTTATTAAAATTTATGCTCAATAATGCCATTAAAACGGCTTAAAGCGTGAATTTTCAGAATAATTCCGACAATTTTAGTTGATTTTTTTCTAATGCCCCGCATCTTAAGTTAAAATAGCGACTTCAGCTTGAGGAAATATTGTAATGTCGACTGAGAACAACAGCACAGCAGTTGCTGAAGAAATTCCAAACCTATTGATCACTCCAAATGCCCAAGAGTATTTGAAAGATCTTTTGGATAAACAAAATACACCGGGCATTGGTGTACGTGTTTTTGTGGAAAATCCGGGTACGCCACGTGCTGAATGTTGTATGGCTTACAGTGCACCAGAAGAAGTTGTGCCAACAGACTATAAACAAGACTATCCAGATTTCCCTGCATTTATTGACACACCGTCTATTCCATATCTTTTGGATGCGGTGATTGACTATAACAAAGACCGTTTTGGTGGTCAGTTAACTTTCCGTGCGCCAAACTCAAAAGTGCCACGTGTGGGTCCAGATGCCTCTGTAGAAGAGCGTATCACTTATGTTCTACAGTCAGAAATTAACCCAGGCCTTGCAGGTCATGGTGGTAACTGTGCACTGGTAGAAGTGGTTGAAGATGCAGAACATGGTTTAACTGCAGTGCTTAAATTCGGTGGTGGTTGTCAAGGTTGTTCTTCAATCGATTTAACCTTGAAACAAGGTGTTGAAACAACATTGAAGCAGCATGTACCTGAGTTAATGCGTGTTGTTGACCAAACGGATCACAGTAATACTGAAGGTGCTTATTTCAAATAAGTTCAGTATTTTTATAAAAAGCCGCAACGTTGCGGCTTTTTTATTGTCTAAATCAAAAAAACGAAGATTTTTAAATGATTTCTGAAGTTTTAACATCGAGATGATAAGCGATATCACAAATATAAATGAGAATGATTATTAAAATTAATTGCAATATTATTTGTGTTGGTTACAATGTGCAACACATTATTCTAGATTTCTCCATAAATACGTTTATTTGGAAGCACTCAATGACCAAACAACTATTAAAATCAACGCTTACACTTTCAATACTCTGTGCATTGGTAAGTTTGTCGCATGCAGAAAATGTGCAAACTGAAGCAACAGACGAATCCGTAACGAAGATGGAAACCATTGTTGTTACCGCAGCAGAACAGGTTAAGCAATCATTAGGTGCTTCAAAAATTACGGCAGAAGATTTAGAAAAAATGCCGGTTGTGAATGATATTTCAGAGTATGTGCGCCGTATGCCGGGTGTGAATTTGACTGGTAACAGTGCCACAGGCCAACGTGGTAATAACCGTCAGATTGATATCCGTGGTATGGGGCCTGAAAACACGTTGATCTTAATTGATGGCAAGCCTGTAAATTCGAGAAACTCAGTACGTTATGGCTGGCGCGGTGAGCGTGATACACGTGGCGATTCGAACTGGGTACCTGCAGATGCCATTGAATCGATTGAAGTGCTGCGTGGTCCAGCAGCAGCGCGTTATGGTTCAGGTGCGATGGGTGGTGTGGTCAATATTAAAACCAAGAAAGTGACCAATGAAGTGCATGGCTCTGTGGAAGTTTTTACCAATCAGCCTGAAGACGCTAAAGAGGGTGCAAGTCACCGTGAAAGCTTTAACTTAAGCGGGCCAATTCTCAAAGATGTCCTTTCATATCGTTTATACGGTAGTTATAACAAAACCGATTCAGATGCTGCGGATATTAATGCATTAATGGACAATGGCGCGCGTATGGCGGGTCGAGAAGGCGTTGAAAATAAAGATATCGCAGGGCGCTTGGCTTGGCAGTTGAATGATCAACAAGTCTTGATGTTTGACGCAAGTGTTGGCCGCCAAGGCAACCGTTTTGCAGGCGACAGTCAAAACAGTGTATTTGATCCAGCCGATCCAAACAAAGCACCAATTTTATCCGCTTTAATCGGTGAAGAAACCAATACCATTTATCGTGATAGTTTTGCATTAACCCATGAAGGTACGTGGGGTTGGGGTGACAGTAAAATCATAGCGCAATATGACAAAACCAAAAATAAACGCCTACCTGAAGGAACAGGCGGTAGTACTGAGGGACAGATTAATAATCTCGAGAATAAACAAACGTCACATCTAGAAACCATTCGCTTTAATGCAGAAGCCAATCTGCCGTTCCAATGGTATGTCCCACAAGTATTAACTTTAGGTGCTGAATGGATTGAAGATGACTTTACCGATACGGTTAATACACAAGCTGGCGCAGGCGGTTTTGGTGATATGCTGACTTCAGGTGACCGTTCACACATGGATTCACGGATTGCGTCGGCCTATATTGAAAACAATATGAATTTGGGCGAGAGCACCGATGTTGTTTTGGCACTACGCTATGATAATCATAGTAAATCGGGTGATAGCTGGAGTCCAAGTCTCAATATTACGCAAAAGCTTGGCGACTATTGGACATTAAAAGGTGGTGTGGCTAAGGCGTATAAAGCACCTAATATGTACCAAAATGCAGAAGGTTATCTGTTAAGCACTCGCGGTAATGGCTGTCCGATTGGGCTGAGCCAATGTCTATTACAAGGTAATGGCGATCTCAAACCTGAAACTTCAGTGAATAAAGAATTAGGTGTACAGTTTGAAAAAGACATCGTAAATGCAAGCTTTGCATGGTTCCGTAATGATTATAAAAATAAGATCGTTGCAGGGGATACACGTCTAGAAGAACTGGAAGTAAATGGAACAACATATAATGTACTGCGTTGGATGAATACGCCAGAAGCCTTGGTGGAAGGTGTTGAAGGAAGTATTTCTTTGGACTGGGGTGATATCACGTGGACCAATAACGTCACCTATATGATCAACTCTGAAGATAAACGTACTGGCAATCCACTTTCAGTGATTCCAAATTACACCATAAACTCTATTTTGAACTACAACATCACGGATCGATTAGACAGTAACTTTGTCTATACCCAATATGGTCGTCAAAAACCACGTCAATATGCAGAAACCAGTCTTGAAAGCAAAAATGGCTTGGCGATGGATAGCGTGAAAAGTTATGGCATTGCAGGCATTAACTTTGGTTATAAATTTAATGCGGCTTTAAGTGCTCGTATCGGTGTGAATAATCTATTTGATGAGCAAAAACTGCGTGATAAAACGGTCAACCAAACATATAATGAGCCGGGTCGAGCTTATTATGCAAGTTTGAAATACCAGTTCTAAATATGTCCAAAAGAAAAGCCGCTTAACGCGGCTTTTTTTATGTTGGGATATTTAAAATTTTCAGTGCTTCACTTGAGTAGTAGAATTGTTCTAAATAGAGACGTGAACGCTCACGCAAATAACCCGACTCAATCATTTGTTGAACGATAGGATTGAGTAAGTTTTGAAGTTCATGCTGAATCAGTGCTTCATCAATATTTAAATCACGTAGCAATAAATCAAAAGGGCGTTCTGCATTGCGCACGTACCAAGCGTATACGCCATCATGCACTTGCTGTTTCATATACTCAGACTGTCGCATAAAGTCCCAAATTTCATGACCCATGGCAACTGTTTGCGGCAAGTCCTGAACTTCAACGTAGTTCTTTAATACTGAAACTGGCAGCGCTTTAATTTTATGCCACAAATTGGCTTGAAAATGGTACAGCTTATGATCATCAAAGTGCTGATTTAACACGGTTTCACTCATTTGACTGAGCTTTAAAATATTCTTTTGTAAGTATTTGCTGACTGCATTATCTAAATTGGTATCAGTGACATTTTCCAGTACCGATTTCCCCATTTTCATAAATCTTGAAACACCGGGTACCGATTTTGCAATCAACGAATTATCTAAATAATCTTGTATCGCATGTTGAATCAATTGACTGATCATGGCTGAAAATGCAGGATTGTTGACCATGGTATGAATTAAACGCTGACGATGTCCTTGTTTACTTGCCACATACTGCGCAATTTTATCGATGGTCAATACTGGGATGATTTCGGCAATCGTGGTGCTGTCATTTGCAGGATGAATCAGTGCAAATTTGATATGTTCAGCAATTTGCTCAATCAGAAATTGACTTGCAGGGGTATTTAAAATTTGTTTCTGCAACAAGGCATTGATTTGATCAAAACTCCAAATCTGCTGCAAAGATTGTTTACGAAACCATTGATAAAAATGGGTGAATTCAGTGGCTACGGTATCATTGTGTGAAAAGCTCTGATCTAAAAAGTTCAGTTGAGCGTCAATCAACTGCTCAATCATCGGGTTTTTCTGCATACTTTCCCTGAAGTCCCAGTGATGGGGATCTAAAAATGGCGAATGCTCAGTTTAACTGAATCAGTTTATCTACCAAAGGGTTTTTAAACTTTTGACTTTTCGCGAGGAAAGGCAAGTAATGGTCTGCAACTTGTTGTTCGGCTTCTAAGATTGGCATATGACCGACATTATTTAAAATCACTGGGGTTTCTGCACGTTTCAGTAAAGACTTGAGTTCGCCTGCCACTTCCACATTAAAGATTTTATCTTGTTTGCCCCAAAGGATCAGGGTTGGGGCTTCCACCGTTCGTGTTAATCGAGCAAAAGTTTCAGGGGTGTAGATTCGATTGAGCGTGACGACTTGATCGATCATTTTACTGGTGAAGGGCGCACGCGCAATTAAGATATTTTCCTGCGCTTCTTTAAGCTGTGTCGGAACATTAGGCGGATTCTGCATGAGTTTATGCATAACATCATCTAAATCACCCGGTTTTGAAACGATTAAATTTTTAAGTTTATACGGGTCGCGGGTATAACTGGTATTGGCTTGTTTATAAATGCCCGCGCTGTTGAGTAAAAATAAACTTTGGGTATCAAAAGGATATTGAGAGGCATATACCGTGGCAATGGAACCACCCAGCGAGTGACCTGCAACATTCAGTTTATCTTCAATATCTATTTTAAGGACAAACTGGCGTAGTTGTTCCGTGACATTCGGGACAGAGACATCAAAATCGACAGGGACATGGGTATCGCCATTGGCCGGAAGGTCAGGGATGATCACGTGATAGTTCGGTGTTAAATAATGCGCAACACGGTTCCAATTATCACGTGTGCCGCCTAAACCATGAATCAGCAAAATGGTAGGTTTAGAGCGTTGACCACCTTCGCTATAACTCCAATTCACATTCCCGACTTGAACACTGTGTGTGACTAAACCAGCCGCTTTACGTTCTTGGCTCAAATAATTTTGCACGATAGAGGGTACAGCCAAGTTTTTGCTGATGGGAGACGGATTTGCAGCCAAAGTATGGTTGGCAGTAAACGTCATACAGCAAATTGTTGCTAGCTTGAAAAAGCCAAAAACGCGTGAATGATGTCCTTTCATTGACGTTTACCCCAGTTAAATCGAATCGATATATTTTTTAGATCATTTATATGACTATTATCAGAATGGGCTGAAATAGTAAAAGCGTATATTTATGAAATATATTGTAAATTAAAAATGACCTTTGTCATCCATTGCTTTTTTGATGTGGTTAAACTTGCGGTTTAATAATGTGAACCATTACAGAAAAAATAATTTTTTTTGATGAATGTGGAGTAGCATTTTCTATCAAGTTGCATCGTCGTAGAAAAAATTCACAGCAATTGTTTTTGCAAGTGACAATCGATTCGACTGGGATTAAAATATTGCAACTTCGGATAAGGGTAATTAGAACATGCTAACAGCAGCAGAAGCTTTAGATCGTTTAAAAAAAGGGAATCAACGTTTTGTAGACGGTGAAACGAATCACCCAAAGCTTTTGACGCATCAACAACGTGCTGAAATGGCCGAAAGCCAAGAACCTTTTGCGATTATTTTAGGGTGTTCAGACTCACGTGTTCCTGCTGAAATGGTATTTGACCAAGGCTTAGGCGATTTATTCGTGATTCGTGTTGCAGGTAATATTGTGGCACCGTCTCAAGTCGGTAGCGTGGAATTTGCAGCAGAAAGCTTCGGTTGTCCTGTGGTCATTGTATTGGGCCATACACACTGTGGCGCGATTCATTCTACGATTGAAGCTTTAACTAACCCTGCGACACCACCATCAGCTAACTTGATGTCGATTGTGAATCGCGTTCGTCCATCTGTAGAAATACTTATGCAAACTGAATTGAAAGATGATCTTGAAAAACTTTCAATGCATGCAGTACGTTCAAACGTTTTTGCATCAGTAAATCAACTTCGTCATGGTTCAGCAGTCCTCGAAAACTTAATTGCGCAAGGCAAACTAAAAGTGGTGGGCGCTGAGTATTCACTCGAAACGGGTGAAGTAAGCTTCTACGATTTCTAAGCAAACTACAGTAAATACAAGATTTAAAAAAAGGCGCTCAAATGAAGCGCCTTTTTTAACGAATCCATTTTCACCCACTAAATTTATAAACTTGCTTTGATCAATGGATAAGCATTGTTCAGCAAAATTGTTTGCGCTTTGGCATTCGGGTGAATCTGATCTTGTTGCATTAAGTTTTTATGTCCCGCAACCCCTTGCATAAAGAAAGGCAATAATTTGACTTTGTACTGTTTGCTCAGCACTTGATAGTTATTTTCAAAAGCTTGGCTATATGCCTTGCCATAATTCGGTGGAATTTTCATTCCAAATAAAATGACTTTCGATTTGGCCTGTTGGCTTTTTTGAATCAGCTGCGCTAAGTTTTTTTGAATTTGTGCAGGGGGCTGTCCGCGTAAACCATCATTACCACCTAATTCAATCACCACAAGGTCTGGACGATGAGTTTGCAACAGTTTAGGCAGTCGTGCCAAAGCTCCACTGGTGGTTTCACCGCTGACACTTGCATTGACCACTTTATGTTGTTTCGGATACTGTTGGTCTAGACGTTTTTGTAATAAGTGGACCCAACCTTGCTGCACTGAAACACCATAACCTGCACTTAAGCTATCGCCCAAAATCATAATGGTTTTGGCAGAGAGCAGCATCGGGCAGAACATCAGTGCAATAGCCAGCAAGTAACTCAATAGACGATTATTTTGAATGCGATTTTGCATATAGGGAAGATATGACCCAACTCACGACAGATGTTGACATCATGCCACAGGCGATTATTTCTGCACAGCAATTGACACAAAAGATACAACTTCCACAAAAACAGTTATCGATCTTTGAACAACTCGATCTTGAAATCTTTGCCGGGGAACAAGTTGCGATCACTGGTCGCTCTGGTTCAGGTAAATCCACCTTGTTGGGGATTTTGGCGACCTTAGATCAGGCCAGTTCTGGACAGTTACGGGTCTGTGGTCAGGACATTCATCTATTAAATGAAGAACAGCGTGCTCAAGTCCGTTTGGCCCATATTGGTTTTGTCTTTCAGTCTTTCCAGTTGTTGCCACATTTAACGGCACTGGAAAATGTCATGCTGCCGCTACGGTTACAAGCAAATTTTCAGGTCAAAGCTGCCGAAGAAAAAGCATTAAAACTGTTAGCAAAGGTCGGACTAGAACGCCAAGCGCATCAAGCCCCTAAAGTTTTATCCGGTGGTGAGCAGCAACGAGTTGCGATTGCCCGTGCTTTGGTGAGTGAACCCGATCTGATCTTTGCAGATGAACCGACAGGTAATTTAGACAGTGCAACGGCACAGGAAATTGAACAACTGTTATTTCAGTTAAATCGTGAAATGGGAACCACTTTGGTATTGGTGACGCATGATGCCGATTTGGCCCGTCAATGTCAGCGCCACTTTGAATTGGTCAATGGTCAATTGATTGAGCATCGAACAGGAGATGCTGCATGAATCTTTTGGCACTGTTTCGACCACTCTTACAGCTGAGTTTTAAAACCACGGGTGTGTATTTATTATTGATCGCACTGACCTTGGCGATCAGTGCTACCACTGCTTTAAAGTTTAGCAATGTACAAATTCAAAATGCAGTAGCGCTACAAGCTGCTGAAATGTTGGCAGCAGACTTGGTGCTGACAGCCAATGAACCAATTCCACAAGAGTGGCAACAACGAGCCAAAGCACAGCAATTAAAACAATCGAATGTCACGCTATTTAGCAGCATGGCGCACACTGATCAGCAATTTGTCATGGTCAATGTCAAAGCCGTTGATGCTGCATTTCCATTACGAGGTGAACTCGAAACAGAACCGAAACTAAACCGTTCCATACAAGCAGGTGAGGTCTGGTTAAGTCCTCGTGCCATGGATTTATTGGGTGTAAAGGTTGGAGATCAGATCAATATTGCCGATGCTGCTTTTCAAGTCAGTGCCAAAATCATCCATGACACCAATCAGGAACTCGGTTTCAGTGGTTTTTCACCGACAGTTATGATTGCGCAGTCTGAGGTGGCGAGAACCAATGCCATCCAAGTCGGGAGTCGGATTGAATATCGCCTGTTAATGGCAGGAGATGCACAAAATACCCAGCGCTTTGAAAAACTCTATAAGCAGAAATTTGGTGATCAAAGCGAAGACAGTGCTGCTAACTCAGATCATACGCAGGTTCAGGATGCAGCTCAAAGCAGTTTAAAAATGAGAAATGCCAGTGAAGGCAATACTCGCTTAATGAAGCCGATTGCCAATCTTGAAACGTTTTTACAACTGGCGAATATTTTAACCATTCTACTTTGTGGTATCGCCATCGCATTAACCAGTCAGCGCTATGTCCAACAAAATCAGGATGCCATTGCACTGATGCGCTGTATTGGGTCGACCAAACAGCAAATATTAAGTGCTTATTTGGCTTTACTGTTGGTTGTACTCGGGCTTTCAATCCTGTTTGGAAGTTTGATTGGTCTGGGATTGGGTTATGGCTTATTGCAACTGATGCTACAGCTGATTCCAAATTTACAATTAGAGTTTTCAGCCCTGTCTATGCTGCTTGGCCCACTTCCAATTGCAATATTCACCAGTGCGATTGTGCTATTAGGATTTGTTCTTCCAAGTCTTTGGCAATTATTAGGGACACCGCCAGCACGGGTGATACGACAACAAGAGCGTTCTGTACGTTCCATGCTTTGGATGCTCAGTTTCGGAACACTCAGTTTGGTGGTGTTTTGTGTGGTTTTAACTGAAAATTTACAACTCACCCTGTGGCTGATTTGCGCCATCATCTTCCTGTGTATCGGCCTATATATGATGGTCTGGCTCAGTTTGAAAGCCTTGAAAAGTTGGGGGAGGAAAATCTCAGCATATATACGTACACCGTATCAAACGGCATTTCAAATTACTGCATTGGCATTGGGGCTAAGTCTGATCACGGTTTTAGCGGTATTGCGTACAGATTTACTGGAACGTTGGCAACAACAATTACCACAAGGAACACCTAACCAATTTATCTATGGATTACCGCCATTTGAGTTACAGGATTTTAATCAACAACTCAAGCTGCATGGTTGGCAAGGGACGCCGATGTACCCGAATATTCGTGGGCGTTTAGTTGCCAAAAATGATCTCCCTTTTTCGGATGCCTTAATTAAAAGCAATAATTCATTACGCCGTGAATTAAATCTTACGCAGGCTGCAACTTTTCCAAAAGATAATCAAATCATCGCGGGCAGTCAGCACTTTCAACAGGTTAACGAAGTATCGGTAGAGGTGAAAACCGCACAAGAACTGGGTATTCAAATTGGAGATCGACTGAGTTTTAGCCTTCCTGAAGGGATTTTACAAGCCAAGGTAATTAACCTTCGCAGTGTGGAGTGGGAAAGCTTTAGTCCAAACTTTTTCTTTATTTTTTCTCCCCAAACCATGGATGAAAATGCTGGCAGTTACTTGGGGAGCTTCTATGTTCCACCGCAAGATAAAAATCAGTTAATTGGTCTAATTCAGCAGTTTTCGAATACCGTGTTTATTGATGTCAGTCTAATTCTGGATGAGATCAAACGCATCGTCAGTGTATTGGTTCAGATTATTACTATCTTGGCGCTGTTGGTCAGTATTTCAGGTATTTTGGTCTTGGTTGCATGTTTGAACTTATTTATGGATGAACGTAAAAAAGAAGTGGCATTATTGCGTTCCTTCGGCAGTTCCAAGCAAAAGTTAAAGTCGATGCTGAGTTTGGAAGTCGGTTTGATGGGGCTAATTTCAGGTGTTGTGGCGTGTATTTTTGCCGAAGTGATCAGTGCGATTGTCAGTTATAAAATGGAACTGGTCATTCAGCTACATGCAGAAATTTGGTTGATCCTCCCACTGGTCATGACCTTAGTCTGTACATTGATCGGACGTTATCGCTTAAGTTATCTTTGCGACATCCCACCCTTAGAAAGCTTGCGTGAATTAAATAGTTAAGGGGGGAGATGGTTAACAGCCGAGCAAGTTAAGAGTGGAGCAGGAACCCAGTGTGTAGTTTAGGTTTAGACATGATTTCAACATGTCTGTGTTATAGCCACAGGGTTCATTCCATTGTTTAACGTGCTGCGAGAGATTGCTTCATCAGTAGGATAAAGTGTTCCCAAAGCGGTAAAATCGGTTGGATTAATTGTTGGCAATGTAGATAAAACAGATAGCATCCGACAGCTGCGGCGATTAGACCGATCATTTGAATGAGCAGGGATTGATGTAATTTTTGTCCCACATACCAAATGAAAGCCAAGGCAGCGCCCATCAACATGCCGCCAATATGCGCGGCATTGTTAATCCCACTGATCATAAAGCCCATCGCGAGGTTAATGCCCATCACCATCAATAAGGTTTTTTTATCCAGATAAAATTGCTGTTTAGGTAACATGGGGAGCAGTGAAATAATCGTTAACGCTGCACCCAGTCCCATCACTGCACCCGATGCACCTGCACCAATACTCGGGAAAAGCTGCTGATTGGCTGCACCTTCGGCCAATAATGCATAGCTATCTTGAATGGTTAAATACCCACTCAACAAACTTCCCATCAGTCCGGCTAAAACATACAGGCCAAGGAAGTAGAAACGACCTAACATTTGCTCGGCAACACTGCCAAAAATATACAAAGCCCACATATTCAACATCAGGTGAATCAGGCCAAAATGAAAAAACATACTGCTGAATAAGCGGATGGGTTCCTCTAAAAAGGTTAAAGGTGCATAATCAGCACCCCAACGCAAAGCATCCAGTGTGTCGGGTTGGCTAACGTTCACTCCATGCAGCACTTGCCAGCCAAAGAGTCCAACATTGATGGTAATTAAGAGTGCCGTGATCCACCACAGTTGGATTTGCAGCTTATGGGTTGATACAGCAGGAGGGCTGAGTTCAGACATGCTATTCTTGTACTGTGTCAAAATATTTAAAAATAAGCTTAACATGAAAAAACAGAATTTCTGGAGTAACACACTGACATGAAAGCCTTTATTGTTCGTACATTGTTAATTCTTGTCAGTCTTGTGCTTTTGGTGCAGCTTTGGATCTTTGGTAGTCTGGTTTGGTGGCGTACACATCCTGTGGAATCCACGATGATGATGCGATTAGATTATTGGTCAGAGCCGTCTAAACCGATTAAACACGAATGGCGTGATTACGACCAAATCAGTGATTATGTTAAACATGCTGTTGTTGCCGCAGAAGATGGCAAATTTTTACAACACAAAGGTTTTGATTGGGAAGGCATGCAAAATGCTTTAGAGCGCAATAAAGATAAAGGCAGAGTAGTCGCAGGTGGGTCTACCATTTCTCAGCAATTGGCAAAAAACTTATTTTTATATAACAAGCGTTCATTTATCCGAAAAGGACAGGAAGCCGTTGCAACATGGATGATGGAACGCATGTGGACGAAGCAACGCATTTTAGAGGTATATCTCAACTCGGTTGAGTTTGGGGACAACATCTATGGTGTAGAAGCTGCAACACAGCACTATTTTGGTAAAAGTTCACGGAGTTTGAGCCGAGAGCAAGCGGCATTTATTGCAGCAATTTTACCCAATCCAAAATATTATGATGAAAATCGACAAGATCGTAAGCTAAATTATCGTAAGCGCATGATCCAAAAATATATGCGTTATAGCCATATCCCAGATTAAGAACAATCGACACACCCGTCAAATGGCATGGCAGCGATTTGAATTACAACAAAAAGCTCATCTTTATGGGCTTTTTTTATGAAATTGTCACAAATTTGAAGCATACTAAACTGAGTACAGCACACATTTTTTAATATGGGTTTGAAATGAATACCGCAGCTGAAGTCGCGCAAGTACCTACTGAATATACTTATAATGATCGTTATATTAATCGAGAGTTATCGATTCTCGACTTTCATCTGCGTGTGCTCGAACAAGCGGTTGATCCGATACATCCATTACTTGAACGCATGAATTTCTTGCTGATCTTTTCACGTAACTTAGACGAATTTTTTGAAATTCGTGTTGCGGGAATGATGGAACAGTTAGACTTAGGTAATGAAAGCCGCAGTCCAGATGGCTTAACACCAAAACAAGTATTAGATGAAATTTCTGCGACAGCGCATGCGGCAATTGAGCGCCAGTATCGTATTTTAAATCAAGAAATTTTACCCAAACTGCGTGAAGAAGATATTTGCTTCTTACGCCGTGGGGAATTAACGCCTGCACAATCGGCTTGGGTAAAAAAGTATTTCCAAGAGCAAGTTGCTCCAGTCTTAACGCCAATTAGCTTAGATCCCGCACATCCATTCCCTCGCTTGGTCAACAAGTCGTTGAATTTTATTGTGACTTTAGAAGGGAAGGATGCGTTTGGCCGTCAGATTGACTTAGCCGTTGTACCTGCACCACGTTCGCTGCCACGTGTCGTTCGACTCCCTGATGAGTTAACCGGTGGCAAAGAGCATCATGTGATGCTATCGGCAATTATTCATGAACATGTCTCTGATTTGTTCCCCGGCATGACGGCGACGGGTTGCTACCAATTTCGCGTGACGCGTAATGCCGATTTGGCTTTAAATGAAGATGTTGAAGATTTGGCTAAAGCCCTCAAAGGTGAGTTGAATTCACGTCGTTTTGGTCGCGCCGTTCGCTTGGAAGTGACAGAAAATTGTCCGCAGCATATTTATGAATATTTGCTTGATGAATTCGATTTAGAAGAAGAGCAACTGTATAAAGTGGATGGGCCGGTTAACCTTGCACGTTTACTGTCAAACTTTAAACGTCCACATCTACGTTATGACGCGCATATTCCAGTTATTCCGAAAGTACTCAAAAAATCTGAAAACATTTTTAGTGCGATGCAAAAACAAGATATTTTGCTGCACCATCCCTTTGAATCATTCGCACCGGTAATTAATTTACTGCGTGAAGCTGCACGTGATCCACAAGTTTTGGCCATTAAACAAACGCTTTATCGAAGTGGCGCAGATTCGGAGATTGTGCAAGTTTTAGCGGAAGCAGCACGTAATGGCAAAGAAGTCACCGCTGTAATTGAGCTTCGAGCACGATTTGATGAAGAATCAAACATTGCTGTGGCTAATGTATTACAAGAAGCAGGCGCAGTTGTCGTGTATGGCATCGTGGGCTATAAAACTCATGCCAAAATGATTTTGGTGGTACGCCGCGAAAACAATAAATTGGTGCGATATGTGCATTTAGGTACGGGCAACTATCATGCAGGAAATGCGCGTATCTACACGGATTATGGTCTATTAACTACAGATAAAGAACTCTGTGAAGATGTACATCGTATTTTCCAAGAATTGACCGGTATGGGTAAAATGGCGAAGCTAAAAAAACTGCTGCATGCACCATTTACCTTACATACTCAACTCATCAATTATATTGATAATGAAATTACTAATGCTAAAGCGGGCAAGTCTGCGCAAATTATAGTCAAGGTTAATGCATTAACAGAAGTTCAGTTGATCAATAAACTGTACGAAGCGTCACAAGCAGGTGTACAGATTGATTTAATTATTCGTTCTATTTGTTGTTTGCGTCCAGGTTTACCGGGGCTGTCTGAAAATATTCGCGTGCGCTCTATTGTTGGGCGTTTTTTAGAGCATACTCGAGTGTATTATTTCAGTAATAATGGTGATTCACGTATTTTCTGTTCAAGTGCAGACTGGATGGATCGTAATTTATTTAATCGCGTGGAAGCCTGTTTTCCAATTGAAGATCCAGCGTTGAAAAAGCGTATTTATCAATTAGGTTTAGTGAATTACTTAAAAGATAATCAGCAAGCTTGGTTACTCCAAAGCGATGGGCGCTGGATTCGTACGCATGTTCAAGAGGGTGAGGAAGCACATAATTCACAGCATGTGCTTATAGAAGCATTTAAATAAATGCGTTAGAAAAGTAAAAGGGAGCAATGCTCCCTTTATTTTTTTAATTTATAAGTTTTTTTGAATCATTTATCTGAACTAAATTTAGCTGTAGCTACTAATTTTTCGGTAGATATTTTTAACAAAACCATCAATTTGATACGTTGAAAGTTTTAACTCACGGACCATCTGCTCTTGAGTCGCGCTATGGCTGACCATATCTAAAATTTGGTATTCAGCTGGATTCAGACTGAGCTGTTTAGGTGCTGCATTTTGCGGACTAAAAGTTTCACTCAATAAAAATTTAGCAAAACTGGGATGCAATGCAGCGCCACCTCTTAAAATGGTTTTCAGTTGGTTGTAGGTATCTTCCATCGGTTGTTGAATCAACATATAGGCGGTTGCACCTAACTGAATGGCATGTAAGGTTAAATCTGTAGATTGTTCATTGACTAAAATGATGAGATTACTCGAAGGATAGATCTTTTTGATTTTATGGATGAAAGAGATATCGGACTGCTGATTGATCACTAAAAAAATTAAATTGGGTAATTGATTGAAAATTTGTTGTTCTGCATCTACTAAGTTTTCTGAAAATGTGATGAGATCTTCAGGATAACCGAGGTTTCCTAAGATGTTAAACAGCACTGTTTTTGAAGTCATTGCTTGATGATCAATGATCAAAACGGGCACTGGTAATAAAAATTCACTCATCATACATTTCGCTCATTTATTATTTTTAATCAAATTGCATTTCCATAATGTGCATGAAAGTGAATTAGAAAAATATACCTAGAAGTAGTGATTTATATATCAAAGTATAATTAAGTTATTGTGATATAATGGAATTTAATTAATGTATAGTTTTTTGTGTTTTTCATTGTGTTGAATGCAAAGATTTATAGTTTTTTCGTTTTTATTTTTAGAATATTGATTAAATAATCATCAGATTTAGATTAGAATTGAAAATAATAATTGAAATGTGAAAGCAGTATTTTGACAACCGATAAATTGAACTGTTTCTGATGTGAGTTAATATTCACCTATTGCTTAGTTATTTTAAACATAAATATTAGTGACTATTTAAAATAATGTGTTTTATTTCTCATCAATGGTTATTTTATAGCACAAAACACAATAATAAAAAAAAGCCCTTTGAAAATGAATCAGACGTACTTTCTCTAAAATACCTGAAACTAGTGATTTTAACGAAAGTTATATTTTACTAAGATGTATTTATCTTCTTACTTATCTGGCTAGTGTGAAGATATTGTCGAGGCGATGAATTGAGATATACATCAAGTCATATATTACCTTATCAGGCTACCTATTTGGGTTAGCCTTTTCTTTTTTTAGATACTGTATTTTTTCATTTTCAATTTTATACTCATCTCAATATTATTACTTCTGCATTATTCATTTCTGCCAAATAAAAAAAGAGAGCACAGGGCTCTCTTTAATTTTCACACTGATTAGTTAGTGCAGATTGTTAGTGATTTTCTGCAAGATTTGAAGCAATACATCAAATTCACTTTGAAGCGGTGTACTCTTACGTGTTACCAATGCCAATGTGCGTGTAGGACTTGCTTCAATTTCTTTCACAGCCAAATCTTCATTGGCTTTGATCATATTGGTATGAACTGCAATTTCAGGCAATAAAGTAAAGCCTAAATCTGCGGAAACCATTTCAACCAAAGTTGGCAATGAGCTTGCTTTTAATCGATGGTCATTTTTACGTTCACCAATCGGGCAAGCACTCAAAGCATGATCACGTAAGCAATGGCCTTCTTCAAGCAACATTAAACGAGATAAATCTAAGTCGTCTAGAGATTTCGCTTGAGCAGCATTTTGATCAGCTTTGTTGTACACCAAGAACAATTTTTCTTTGTTTACTTCTGCAACTTTCAAGCTACGTGTATCGAAAGGAAGAGCAAGTAATACAATATCTAGATTACCGTGCTCGAGTTTCTCAACAATTTTTTCACTTTGTGCTTCATGTAAATGCAATTGAATTTTTGGTAATTGCTTATGCACTTCTTCTAATAATGGCGCAAGTAAGAATGGCGCAATAGTGGGAATGACCCCTAGATGTAAATCACCCGTTAGAGGTTCGCTCATTTCACGACTTAAACGCATTAGGTCTTGCGCATCTGCCAATAGAACTCGGGCTCGTCCGACAACTTGTTCGCCAAGAGGAGTTAAACGCACGTTTTGACGGTCGCGTTCTACCAATACGCCACCTAGTAAACGCTCAAGTTCCATGATCCCGCCAGACAAAGTAGACTGGGTGACAAAAGAACGACGCGCAGCTTCAGTAAAGTGTAGCGTTTCTGACAGTGTTACTAGATATGACAGCTGTCTTAAGGATGGTAATGCAGCCATAGTGTCCTAATTTATGATTTAAAGTGATCAGCAAACAAACCGCTAAGATATGGAATAAAATGCGGTGGGATATCATGCCCCATTCCATCAATTAATTCAAATTTAGCACCTGAAATAGCCTTTGCAACGGCCTTACCATGGCTTGGCGGCAGCAAACGGTCACGAGCTCCATGAACCACAATGGTTTTATGCTGAATTTGTTTATCCAACTGCAGCAGGGAACCTGTACATAATATTGCTAAAAACTGTTGAAGTACACCCGCTGGGTAAAAACTCCGCTTATAGAGTTTACGTGCAGTTTGTATCGCTTCAAGCTGATTAATATAGCCTGGAGAGCCTATAATATTAAAAACTTTCAGGCTATGGTTAATAATGCCATCTTCATCGTTAGATTCAGGTTTTTCAATTAGACTAAATAATTGCTTTGGAAATGGCGGTGGAAGTAAGGGTTGGATGTTACTGGTAAAAAGTAAGCTTAAGTTGTGCACTTTATCTGGATAGCGTGCCGCCACGATTTGAGCAATCATGCCGCCCATCGAAGCGCCTAAAATATGGACTTTATCAAGTCCCATACGATCAATTAATAGTGCAACATCGTCTGCCATATCGTAGAGATCATAGGGCGCACCTTGATTCTCTAGACCTAAGGCAAAACGTCCCATCAGTTTAAAGGTGTTAAGACGTGGGCCTGGGTTACGAATTTTACTCGACAGACCAATATCGCGATTATCAAAGCGAATAACTCGGTAACCTTGGTCTATTAGGGACTTACAAAAGAAATCAGGCCAATACAACATTTGTGCGCCGAGTCCCATAATCAATAAGATTGCAGGATCTTCAGGATGACCACCCACCTCGACATGAAGTTCAATGCCATTGCCTAACTCTACGCGAGTTTCATGCATAAAAGAGGCATAAGGTGAAATATTAAACTGAAGGGCACTATTCATTGTTATTTTCCTTTAAAAAGGACGTCTATTATTATCAGGACGTCCTTGTATTTAAACCTTAAACTGAAGCAGGAATCAAGTCCGGAACCTGCTTAGTCAAAGTTAAGCGTTGCTTCCCAGCAGTTGCACCGAGCAGTACAAATCCACGTAATACGCCATCTTGATCGATCGCACGGGCAATCATGCCATCTTCAAGCTCTTCTGTTTCCCATTGGGTTTCTACATCAATAGGCGCAGGAAGGACAGTTAAAGGTGCAGCAGGTGTTTTAACAGCTACAGGCATGGCAGGATAATGCACTGCGGTATGTTCGCCATTGAGGGTTTTTGCCAAAGCACGCGCTTGTTGCATGATTGGCATCACGTATGGCAGAAGGGTACCATTGACTTCAGCACAGTCACCGACAGCATAGATATCTGCCAAGTTGGTTTCTAAGCTTTTATTGGTTAATACGCCACGACTGGTGTGAATACCGGCTTGTTTTGCTAAGTTAATCTCAGGCTGTAGACCAATCGCAGACAACACAACATCTGCCACTAAGCTTTGACCATTGGCAAGGCTCACTTGATAATCACCATTTTCAATACGTGACACTTTGTCGACTGTCGTACCTAAAACGAATTGAATACCCGTTTCTTCTAAATTGCTTTGGAATTTAGCTGCAACATGAGACGGCAGCAGACGACCCAAAGGTTGCGGAGCTAAATCGACCACCGATACTTTCGCCCCAGTATTTTGGAGGTCGTTGGCAAATTCACAGCCAATCAAGCCTGCCCCTAAAATCACCACACGTTTATCTTCACGTGCTGCAAGCTGTTTACGGAATGCTTTGTAGTGATCCAAATTGTTGACGACATGAATGTCTTCACTGCCATCACCCGAAATAGCTAAGCGAATTGGATTTGCGCCGACGGCTAAAACGAGTTTTGAATATAGTTGTGTTTGAGTTCCATTTTGGCTTTCAATAGTAAGCTCATGTTTTGCTGCATCAATGGATTTAACCCAACTCTTATTGATGATTTGCATATTGAGTTGAGCCGACATTTTTTCGGCATCCCCTAGAGGGATTTGCTCAGGAGTTTTATTACCAACGAGCGCATTGGATAATGTCGGTTTAGCGTAGTTAATGGCATCATCCGCACAGATCATAATAAGTTCTAGTTCAGTATTTAACTTTCGAAATTCACGTGCAACGGCATATCCCGCCATACCAGAACCAATAATGACAATAGGGTGCATACTCAACTCCAAACACATTTCATATTTTTTAAAGACAAAAAAAAGACCATAACGATGATGGCCTTAGATTCTATTTATTAGATTTCAACCATTTCAAAATCTACTTTTGAGACGCCACAGTCTGGGCAAGTCCAATCATCTGGGATATCTTCCCATTTCGTTCCTGCCACGATACCGTCTTGTGGCCAGCCTTCTGCTTCGTCATAAATCCATCCACAAACGATGCACTGATACTTTTTCATTCCATTCTCCAAAAACTGACACAAAATTAAGTCAGTAAATACTTCATAACTGTATAAGTTTATACCTTAAGGTTAATTAGCCTTATACAGTAGACTCTTATGTTAAATTTTTACGCAGTTCTAACGATAAAGTAAAGTGGCTAAGAGTTTAATGAGTGAAATTAAAAGCAGAATGGCAGTGAGGGACAATAAATATCATCAAAACCCCAGATCTGGGAAAAATTGTCTGACAATATTTATGCCTATTGAAAGCTATATTGGAATTCATTTCCGTGAATTGGGTTCTAAATACCGCTTTTTCTATATTCATAGACTAAAGTCTTGCAGAAAAAAACTCTAAAATCTTTTATTTTATGATTAGGAAAATATATATTTGATATTTTTTAAATAAATACAATATTAATAATCAATAACTTATGTAAATTTGCTGTATTTTAAATATGCATTTTAGTCGGGGGTTAGCTGTTCTTTTCTCTCAAATCGCGTTAAAATTCACACATTCCTTCCTTAATTTATTTTCTCCTATTATGAGTAATTCTACTGCTGCGGCATTGTGGTCTAACATTCGTACTGTCCAAGATTTCCCAAAACCAGGAATTTGCTTCTTTGACCTTACGCCGTTATTTATGAATAACATCGAATCGTTAACTGATGCCCTCATTGCAAGTATTCCAGCTGAGCAATTGGCAGAAGTAGATAGCTTTATTGCAGTTGAAGCGCGTGGTTTTGTTTTGGCAAGCTTACTTGCTCAGCGTACAGGCAAAGGTTTGGTGTTGGTACGTAAAGCCGGAAAATTACCACCACCTGTTGTCGGTGTTGGTTATAGCCTTGAATACGGTTTAGATCGTCTTGAAATGTCAGCTGAAATCGAATCACAAAAAGTAATTATTGTGGATGACGTATTGGCGACGGGCGGTACGCTTCGTGCAGTGAAACAATTGGCTGAAAAATGTAAACACCAAGTTTTAGGCGCAAGCATTTTCTTAGATTTGCCTGACTTGCATAAAGATTTAGGTTTAAATATCTGGTCTGTTTTAGATGATAAAACACGTCCTGAAGCAGATGCTGCCTAAGCGTCAGGTTTAAAATGTAAAAAGCCTTGTCTACGACAAGGCTTTTTTATGTCTGATAAAAACGACGTTGCTGCTTATGATTTATTTTTTTAAGTAATTTAATTCGAGATGTTGGATTAAATCATTAATATTTTCAGGGCATTGAAGGCGATGATGTCCGCCATCCATGACTTGAACTTGCATATAATCTTCGAGTTGTTGTTCTGCTTCATACATATCTAAGATTTCATCGCCACGTTCGATATAGGCAATTTGTGGAATATCGTGATCCAAATCCATTTCATTGATTGCCGGGTAGTCGTCGCGAAAGTCTGGATGCAGACTCGGGTTGGCAATTACACACGGAATGCGATGAAACAGCGACATTTTCAAAGCCCAATATGCCCCGAGACTATGACCGACGATGATATCGGGCTTAATGGTTTCAATACTCTCGTGGTAAAAATCCGCAACAGTTTGAAAATTTAAGTTGCGATAGTCCACTTCAATGCAGAATTTTTGTTTTGCATTGATGGCATGGAACTTCGTAGATTCACGGGAAGAATCCAATCCATGTAAAAACAGAATTTTCGATAAGCAGGAAGTCATTGTTTTTCTACACACTGTTTTCAAACATTTTTGGATGTGTTGAATATTTTATTTTTCAACAATTTTATGACTTCATTGTAGAGAGAATTGTCAAAAAGAGAATTTAGCTTTTGGTCTAATTTATAGGCATTTAAAAGACTTTAGTCTTAAAGAAAATAGATTAAAAGGTTGAATTAAGTTATTGATATATATTTTAATGTGTTGATAGTTATAAGTATTTTTTAAAGCTTTTAGTTATCATCTGATATCATTAAAATGTAGGTTTTCGAGCTTGAGTATTTAATTTTTATCTACTGCACATCTGTAAGGTATGTTCTATGTCTACCTGAAGTTATAACGATTAAAACATCTTACTTCGATAAATTTCTACTTATTAAAAAAATGCGCGCATTGCTTACTGCTCAATTCAAAGGAAATCTGCTATGCTATGCAACTTCCGTTTTTTAACTATTTGAGACAGAGATGACGCAACATAACGCTCAATCGACTTCTGAACAAGCCATTTCCGAAAACGATTTAATTGCACAGCGTCATGCCAAGTTAGAGCACATCAAAGAGCACGCCAAGGAAACAGGTGTTAGCCCGTGGCCTAACACATTTAAGCGTGAACACTATGCACAAGACCTACAAGATCAATTCGCTGAAAAATCAAAAGAAGAAATTGAAGCAGGCGAAAAGGTTTATGTAAAAGTTGCTGGTCGTGTGATGTTGAACCGTGGTTCATTCATCGTAATCCAAGATATGACTGGTCGTATCCAGCTTTATGTACCACGTAAAGAGTTGGATGCTGATGTTCTTGCAACAATTAAAGCACTCGATTTGGGCGATATTATTGCCATTGAAGGTTATATTGGTCGTTCTGGTAAAGGTGACCTTTATGTTCATATTGAACATTTTGAGCTTTTAACCAAATCACTCCGTCCACTTCCAGACAAATTCCATGGTTTGACGGATACTGAAGTTAAATACCGTAAACGTTATTTAGACCTCATCATGAACGAAGAAACACGTAAAACTTTTGAAATTCGTGCAAAAGTGGTGTCAGGTATTCGTTCATATTTGAGCAATGAGCGTTTCATGGAAGTTGAAACACCAATGATGCATGTGATTCCGGGTGGTGCATCTGCGCGTCCATTTGAAACTCATCACAATGCATTAGATATGCCTTTATTTTTACGTATTGCGCCTGAGCTTTACTTAAAACGTTTGGTCGTTGGTGGTTTTGAGCGCGTGTTCGAAATTAACCGTAACTTCCGTAACGAGGGTGTATCAACACGTCATAATCCAGAATTCACTATGATTGAATTCTACCAAGCATATGCAGACTACAAAGACCTGATGGCTTTGACAGAAAATATGCTTGAAAAATTGGCCATCGACATATTAGGTTCGACTGATGTGCCTTATGGTGATGAAGTGTATAGCTTCAAAGGTCCATTCAAGAAAATTTCGATGTTTGATGCGATTCTTGAACATAACCCAACGTTCACCGCTGAAAATGTATCTGACCGTGAGTTTCTTGCAAACTTCGTTAAAAATGAACTGAAAGAGCAAGTAAAACCTGGTTTTGGTTTAGGCAAACTTCAAACCATCGTATTTGAAGAAACTGTTGAAACAAAACTTCGTCAACCGACATTCATCACAGAATATCCAGCGGAAACTTCACCATTGGCACGTCGTAATGATGAAAATCCACATATTACCGATCGTTTTGAATTCTTCATCGGTGGTCGTGAGTTGGCAAATGGTTTCTCAGAGTTAAATGATCCGATTGACCAAGCTGAACGTTTCCAAGCCCAAGTTGCTGAAAAAGATGCGGGTGACGATGAAGCAATGCATTACGATGCAGACTTCATTGAAGCATTGGAATACGGCTTACCTCCTACAGCGGGTGAGGGTATCGGTATTGACCGTTTGGTGATGTTGTTTGCGAATGCTGCAAGTATCCGTGAAGTGATCTTGTTCCCACATATGCGTCATAAAAACTAATTTAGTTTTTGAAATAAAAAACCCGCTTAATGCGGGTTTTTTATTGTTTCAATAGAAAAATTTAAAATATTTACATTAATTTTTAGACAAAAAAATACGCAATGATTGGGGTGTTCATTGCGTATAACAACGAATCTGCTTTCACAGGTTCGGTAAAGGAGAAATGTTATGAATTTAGGTATTCCTAAAACATAAATAGATAATAGAGTGAACGGTCAGTCATTTCATTGGTGTTCACGTTAAGTGATGTTACCTAACGTTAAAACTAAGGAGATTTTGTGAATACCTTCACAAAAAGTGCCTATAAAAAAGCCTTTCACATTGGAAAGGCTTAATTTTATAGAATTTTTTAAATTTAGAAGTGGAATACACCCAGTCCAGATTTAATTTCGTCTAACGTTTGTTGGGTAATATCACGGCATTTATCGGTACCGGTTTTTAAAATATCCATGATGTAGTCAGGATCTTTTTGCAATTCTAAACGGCGTTCACGGATCGGGCCGATCAGCTCTTTTAGTACACCTTCAAGACGCTTTTTCACAGTACCATCGCCTAAGCCACCACGACGATAGTGTTCTTTTAATTCCGCAACAGCTTCTTTATCAGGATCGAATGCATCGAGGTAAGTAAATACGACGTTACCTTCCACTTGACCCGGATCTTCAATACGTAAATGATTTGGGTCGGTATACATTGCATTAACAGCTTTCTTGATATCTTTATCAGTCGCGTCAAGCACAATAGTATTGCCCAAAGATTTAGACATTTTTGCTTTGCCATCAAAACCAGGTAGACGGCCTACATTAGAGAGTAAAGCTTTACATTCAGGAAGTACGTCACGACCAATTTGACGGTTTAAACGACGAACAATTTCATTGGTTTGTTCAATCATTGGAATTTGGTCTTCGCCCACCGGAACGACAGATGCTTTAAACGCTGTAATATCGGCAGCTTGAGCCACTGGGTAGCATAAGAAACCTGCAGGAATGTCACGCTCAAATCCACGCATTTGAATCTCAGATTTGATAGTTGGATTACGCTCTAAGCGAGAAACCGTCACAAAGTTCAAATATAACATGGTCAATTCATTCAATGCTGGTAAGCATGATTGAACGCAAATCGTGGTTTTGGTTGGGTCAATTCCTACAGCAAGATAATCGGTTGCGACTTCAATAATATTGCGACGAACTTTTTCGAAGTTATCAGCATTATCAGTTAAGGCTTGAGCATCAGCTAAAAGAAGATGTTGATGATGCGAATCTTGTAAACCTACACGTGAACGTAAAGAACCTACAAAATGACCTAAATGTAATTGTCCAGTCGGACGGTCGCCAGTCAAAATCACTGGACGATTATCTTGAATACTCATTATCTGTTCCAAAGTGGTAGTCAAAGCTACGGCTGATTTTCAAAGAATGTCCCCATTGTACGGCATTCTATTTTTGATTGTTACTGACACAGCACAATTGACTGAAAAATGGGTGAATATTTTGTTAATTATTAAAAAACTAAATACAATTTTAGCGTTAAATAGAATTAGAATATTAAAAAATGCCTAAAGGATAAAAATAATGGCGAGTAGCTTATTAATCTTACTGGATGATATTGCAACTGTGCTGGATGACGTTGCTGTCATGAGTAAGATGGCAGCCAAAAAAACAGCGGGTGTCCTTGGAGATGATTTAGCACTGAATGCACAACAAGTCAGTGGTGTCCGTTCGGATCGTGAACTTCCAGTTGTTTGGTCTGTGGCCAAAGGTTCTTTACTTAATAAATTAATTTTAGTTCCGGCTGCTTTATTGATTAGTGTGGTTGCACCTTGGTTGATTACACCGCTTTTGATGATTGGTGGTTTGTTCTTATGCTATGAGGGTGTGGAAAAAGTCCTGCATAGTTTGCATCATAAAAAAGCCAAAACAGAAGAAGTTGCTCGTGAAGAGATGACTCATATTGAAACGGATTTGGTGACTTTTGAGAAAGAAAAAGTTAAAGGAGCCATCCGTACCGATTTTATTTTATCTGCTGAAATTGTGGTGATTTCATTGGGTACGGTTGCGACTGCGGCATTTGGGACCAAGGTCATGGTGCTTTCAGTGATTGCAATTTTAATGACTGTTGGTGTTTATGGATTTGTTGCGATGATTGTTAAAATTGATGACTTAGGACTTTATCTCACTCAACAAGCATCACAATTTAAAAAGACCGTTGGACAAGGTTTGTTAGCATTTGCACCTAAGTTGATGAAGACATTGACCATTGTCGGTACCATTGCCATGTTTTTAGTGGGTGGTGGCATCATTACCCATGGTGTGCCTTTACTACACCATTTTATTGAAGGCTCTGTAGATTATGCAGAACATATTCCTACAGTTGGCAGTATTGTGGGTGCATTAACACCGACTTTAATCAATTTAGTGACAGGTTTTATTGCAGGTTTAATCGTGTTGTGCGTCGTATCTTTAATTCAAAAAGTATGGCCAAAGTCGCAAAAGGATTAATCTGTAAACGCACGGATATCAACTATTTTATATAAGGAAGATCACTATGCGCTGGAAAGGTCGAAGAGTTAGTTCAAACGTAGAAGACCGTCGCGGTGGTGGCGGTGCAAAAGCGGGTGGGATCAGTATTCTCGGTTTGGTTGTGGCATTTGTTGCGTGGAAGTTTTTTGGTGTCGATCCGCAGCAAGCATATCAGGCGACCAAACAAGTGACTTCACAGGGTCAAACGGCTGAAGTCAAAGGTCTGGATAATCCAACACCTGAACAACAAGAAGCGATGGATTTTGTTGGAACGGTTTTGGCTGATACGGAAGATACATGGACTAAAGTCTTCCAAGAACAGTTAAATGCCCAGTATAAACCGCCTAAGTTGGTTATGTTTAATGGTGTGGTCAACTCGGGTTGTGGTACAGCACAAGCTGCAATGGGGCCGTTTTATTGCCCAGCAGATCAGAAGGTCTATATTGATACCGCATTCTTTAAAGATATGCGTACGCAAATGGGCATTACGGGTGAACAAAATCAAACAGAATTGAGTCGCCAAGATCAGGCGGGTGATTTTGCGCAAGCCTATGTGGTTGCCCATGAAGTTGGACATCATATCCAAACGATTTTAGGCATTTCTGAGCAAGTCCAGCAGGCCCGTGCGCAAGCATCTAAAGCTGAGGGTAATCGTTATTCGGTTATGCAAGAACTGCAAGCAGACTGCTTTGCGGGTATTTGGGCGCATCATAATCAACAGCGTACCCAATTTTTAGAGCAGGGTGATGTAGAAGAAGCGATGGACGCTGCACATAAGATTGGTGATGACTATTTACAGAAAAGTGCAACAGGGCAAGTGGTCCCAGATAGCTTCACGCACGGCACTAGTGAACAACGTATGAAATGGTTCCAGACAGGGTTGAAATCAGGCAATATCAATAGCTGTGATACCTTTAATCAAGCCATTTAAAACAAAAAGAGGATGCAAAACATCCTCTTTTTTTCATTGAAAAATAGATTGAAGCTTATTTGTTGAGAAATGATTTGAAGTTTCGAACAATACGATAGCTGACATACAATGCGGCAAATGCAAATAAAGCTACGCCAAAAACAGTATATTTAAGGCCTGAAATATCGTTTTGATAGAACTGTTTTAATTGGGCATCGCTATAGCGTAATTGTTGTTTTTGTCCAGTGCGGCTATTGGTGAAACTCACATTTTGGATATATTGAAATTGTCCGATTTTTAGCAAATCGAGGTGTTGAATTTGTCGGGTGTGTTGCTGATTAAATTCATCTAGACAAATATCTTGTGCATAGTTTTCACAATTCATTTTGGCAAGATAACCATTATTCGCCAGCATGATAAAAATCGCACGATCGGGTGATTCATTATTGGAGACCAAAACCAATTGTTCTTTGGGTGTTGAACCCAGTGAGATGGTTTTTGCCTGACTAAAATAGTGCTCAGCACGTACAATTTCCTGTGACTTGCTATAGCAAGTGAGGAGCAGGGCCGCCGTAATGATAAAAATCACAGCAGCAAAAAAGAGTCGAAAAACAGTTTTAATAGTCTGATGCATAGGAGAAATCATGTAGATGATGAAAATGCATAAAATTTATGCAGGCTTGCTATGTTAAATGATCTTGATAAAAGATGTGAAAAAAACTGAATTGATACACGGAATTTAGATAAAATTCGTTAGAATATTTTATTTTTAAATACTAAATAATTTGGTATTTATTTTCAAAATACCTATATCTCACTCTGTAGGCGACAGAGCACCAAAATTGGGAACGAAATGGGAAATTATTTTTTTCTACAGGTTTTTACCGTTATTTTTGCACTTTCGATTGCAACCACGATTTTTAATAAACGTATCTTGGGCTTTCCACAAGCCATAGGTGTTCCCATTGTTTCTGCAATTTTTGTCTTTATTTTGCAATGGGGCGCAAGTTTGCTCAATGGCAATCAATTTGTGACGATTAATTTACACAATATTGAAGAGGCAGTTCGTCATATCGACTTTTATGACTTTTTAATTAATGGCGTGATTTGTTTTATTTTGACCTCATCTGCCTTGAAATTTAAAGTTTCCGATTTACGTTTGCATTGGAAGCCGATCAGTATTTTGGCCAGTATTGCCTTGGTGCTTTGTGCGGTGTTTTTTGGTGTTGCTTTATATGGTTATCAGTTCTTAGTTGGTCATCATGTTGATTTATTGGTGTTGTTATTATTAGGCGCTGCTTTAGGTGCGACTGACCCAATTGGGGTTAAAGGTGTATTAAGTTCTGTACGTGCGCCACATCATTTGATGGTGAAATTAGAAGGCGAATCGCTCTTTAATGATGCCATGTGTATTGCCGTGTTTATGACCTTACTCAATGTTTTGCAAGGTGAACATTTTACCGTCATTGGTACGCTTGAAACACTGTTATATGAAATTGTTGTCGCAGTCATCATTGGTTGGGCATTTGGTTTAGGAATATTACGTTTACTCCGTGGTAAACATGAAATGGAGTCCTTGATTTTAACCACAGCATTATTGGCAAGTGGGTCATATTTAGTCGCTTTATTCGCACATGCATCTGCACCAATCGCATGTGTTATTGGTGGTTTGATCGTTGGGAATAAATGGAAAGAAATTCTTCAAGATCGTGAAATTCGGGAAGTCAATCATTTCTGGCATACCGTTGAAGGGATCATCAATTCCTTCTTATTTACCCTGATAGGTCTTGAGTTATTTATCTTAGATTTAAGTATCAGCTTAATTTTAGGCGGTATGGTGGCGTTTATTATTTTGCATGCATCGCGCTTTGCAGCAAACTATTTATCTTTCGCATTTTTCCCGAGTTTCCGCAAAAAAAGCTATAACGGTAGTCTTGCGATTTTATCGTGGGGTGGGGTTCGTGGCGGTATTTCATTGGCCCTAATCCTTGCTGTTGCCAATATTCCTGAACTTAGTGAATACAGTAGTATTTTGATTGGATATACATTTATTGCGGTATTAATGTCGGGCCTCGTGTGTGGCTTAGGTTTACCTGCTGTGATGAATGCTTTTTATTACAATCCGAATGAAGAAACCAAAGGCTTTAAAGGTTGGTACCAAAGAATGTGCCATAAAATGAATAAAAAGGGCTTCCAATATATTGTGGGTGAAGATATCCATGGTAATGAAACCATTACGGTTTATAACCCAGAAGCGTTAATAGATACCAAAGCGGATGATGGTGTTGCTGCTGTACATAACCCAGAAAAAGTGCAAGAAGTTCGTCGTTTGGAGAACCCTGAAAACTTCTAAAACTGTTTTGTTTGACTTAAAAAAGGAAATGCTTGAGCATTTCCTTTTATTATTTATAGTTATGTTTCATCATGGTACATCAAAATGGGGGGAAATTATGACTGGTCATTCATTGATGTTATTGTGACTTACATCACACAAATAAGTGTTTGTTATTACTTGCATAAAGATGGATCTAAAATCTAAATGTATTGATAAAAATATTAAAATATTCAAACAATTATGCAAAAAAATACACAAAGCATGATATAACGCACACAATTAAAAAAATTGGTTTTAATGATTTGTAATTAAAGAAATTATTAATCACCAATAACTCATTACAAAACCAAAAAAACATAAAAACGGCCCTAATGTAAATAAATGAGGTTTTACCTATATCGTAAATTTCTGTCATTTCTAAAGAAAGTCATAAAGTTTTGTATCAAGTTGAATCCAATCAAGTTGGGCTTATCAAAAATTCTGTCATCGTACTCAAAATCCGGAAAGAGGATGTTACTTCAATTACAAAGAATGGTGCTGACGTAATAATCACCTTAAAAAAATGGGGAAGTGATTACTGTACAAAACTATTTTAGTGAGGCGACACCAGATAATAGTTTGGTATTTGAGGATGAAGACGGTACATGGTATTGGGCAAAATTTACAACAGTCAACGGTGATATTGCGGATGTTATTCAGTATCAACCTTTAGATGAAATTGAACCGCTGCTCTATAACGATTCTTTGACAGGTGTAATTTTACCTTGGATTTCGGGAGCAGTCGGTGCTGGTTTATTGGGTGCAGCTATTGTTGGTGAATCTGATTATTCTGGTGGTTCTAAGAATACGACTAAACCTGACGCGCCTAAAGATGTGGTGATCACCGATGATGGTGAGCACGTCACAGGTGAAGGTGAGCCGGATACAATGGTAGAAGTAAAAGATCAAGATGGCAAAGTCATTGGCGCAGGCACAGTGGATTTATCAGGGAATTTTGATGTTGAATTTAAAAATTAATTAACCAATGGTGAAACCATTGAAGCCACTGTGACAGATAAAGTAGGCAATGATCAATTCAACACCAAAGCGGGCATTGATACGGTTATTTATAAAGTATTGGATCAAGCCGATGCAACGGGCGGTAATGGACATGATACTTGGAATGACTTTAATTCGTCTGTAGGCGATAAAGTGAATATCAAAGCCTTGTTACAAGGTCAAAATGTCAATCAGTCGAATATTGATCAGTTTGTTTCGGTTAAATCTGATGGCAAGGGCAACACTGTGATCAGCATTGATCGTGATGGAACATGATCTAAATTTGGTGATAAAGTTGAATTACTCACTTTGAAAAATACCGATGTGACTTTACAAGATCTAATCGATCACAACCAATTACTGTACTAATCTGTCAAAAGTAAGTATTAATCAAAGAGAACCTTCGGGTTCTCTTTTTTATGTGGCTCAAAGGAGATCAGATGAAGCAGAGTGATGAATTGGCAACGCAAATTTTGTCGGTCATTCAATTGATACCGCAGGCGAAGATTGCCACTTACGGACAAATTGCCAAATTAGCGGGTTTACCGAAGCATGCACGACTGGTTGGCTATGTACTCAAGCATCTAGATGCAACATCAACGATCCCATGGCATCGGGTGGTCAATGCGCAAGGAAAAATCAGCACGCAGCGTTGCAATGAAAAAGGTGAAAATATCCAGCAGTTGAAGCTGGAAGCCGAAAATGTCTTTGTAGTGAATGGACGCATCTCATTGAAACAATATCAATGGATATCTTAAAAAATCCTTGCCTTAAACATAGAATTTTAATTTTATAATTGATGAAGTAGTCAATAAAAAAGCCCTCTAGGATCAGAAGGCTTTTTATTTCACGCTATAAATCTAATGGCTTATTTGCGTACAACCAAAACAGGAATGTCTGAAGCACCTAGTACGCTTTGAGCTACGCTGCCCAAGAAGAATTTTTTGATCCCTGTACGGCCATGTGAACCAATAATAATCAAGTCCGCATGTGTTTCTTCTGCAGCTTTAACCAGTTCTGTATGCACCACTTGACCTTCAAGTAAGCGAGTTTCAACAGTGACACCTTCAGTTGAAAATTTCGCTTTTGCTTCTTCAAGTGTATTTAAAATCGATGCACGAGCACGTTCAATTAAATCATTGGTTTGCGCTGCTGAAATATACTCTGCAGCAATATATGGATCGAGCGTCAGTACTTGAACCACAGTAATTTTACTGCCAAAAGTTTTTGCAAACTCGACAGCTTTAGCCACCGCAGCATAAGAAGTTTCTGAACCGTCCACTGGAACTAAAATATTATTTAAAGCCATCTTATTTCTCCTTATCTGATCAATTGAATTTGGATGGAAAAACCTGAAAAAAAGCGCTACTTACATTGATCATAGTTTCATCATACGCTTTTTTATTTGGGAATAAAACCAAGTAAATTCATAAGGATATTGCGAAATTCGCAATAAAAATATTGCAAAAATATAGACTTGTTTTCACCTCGCTTAGCGATAGCAAAAATGCTCAATAATGTAAGCAGCTATGTCTAGATTGTAAGACAATTTGGTGCTGAAAAAATTGAGCCTAGATGAATTCATCCAACAGCAGACATGGTTTTAATCACACTGTTTCTCTTGCTCTGTCAGGGTAATATGCAATGCTTGTTGCTCAAGCAAGCTTAATTTATGCAACGCATCTTCAGGGAAGATCTGTTTTTGCAGGCGTTGAATTTGTCGCGCTGATAAATGCTGATTGGCACAATACATCGCAGCTTCATTGGCGCGCGCAACACTAACTAACTTCTCCTGATCAGTGAAGTCGAGTCGAATGATGGGTTGCTGTGCTCGGCTAAGTTGAGCCATGCTGCGCTTTTGTTGCATGCTTAATAAAGGCTGTTTATTAATCCAAGTCGCCACATCACGTCGCACACCATAGTAGTCAACAAAAATAGGCGAAACGATTTGGCAGCCCGTGAAGGTCATGACAGCTAGGCTGAGGGTCAGACAGGCTTTTTTTATCGAATTGAATTGCATGATAAAACTCTAATTTTTAATCAAAAAATATAGTAATTAGGGCTAAAAATAGCATGATTTGCTTAAATAGTAACATCTTGAACTTTTCTTGTTTAAACTCTGAACAATTACAAACAAAAATGCTTGACGATAATGTGTGAAATCTAGATAATGCCACCACAGTTTACGGCTATGTAGCTCAGTTGGTTAGAGCACCGCACTCATAATGCGGGGGTCACAAGTTCAAGTCTCGTCATAGCCACCATTTTTATAGACCAAGCTCTCAGCTTGGTCTCTTTTTTTGTGCCTAGAAAAAGTCAAATAGATTGAAATAATTACTGCACTAATAAAATGATCTGTTAACGGTGTTTATGTAGAAAAAAGAGAACTCAAATCTTTAACTGCATTATTTTATGACCTAACTTTTGAAATACACATCTCAATTACTTTTAATTTTTACTGCTGTTTTTTTTGCGCCTGTAAAAAAGCCCAGTTATAGAACTGGGCTTTTTAATTTGATCGAGTAATTAGATACCCGGTTTCCAACCATTCACGATCGGGTAGCGACGTTCACGGCTAAATGCACGTGAGCTGATACGTGGACCGATCGCGCCTTGGCGACGTTTGTATTCGTTTAGATCAACCAAACGGATGACTTTTTTCACAATTTCAGCATCAAAACCTTTAGCAATGATGTCATCTTGGCTCATATCTTCTTCGATATACGCATACAAGATCGCATCCAATACTTCATATTCAGGTAATGAGTCTTGGTCTTTCTGATCTGGGCGAAGTTCCGCAGAAGGTGGACGAGTAATTACACGTTCAGGAATCACCGGTGTTTCTGAAATGCTGTTACGGTATTTTGCAAGTTCAAATACAATCGTTTTATAAACGTCTTTAAGAACCGCAAAGCCACCGACCATATCACCGTACAATGTGCAGTAACCAACAGATAATTCAGACTTGTTCCCCGTAGAAAGGACTAAATTGCCGAACTTGTTCGATAAGGCCATTAACAATGTACCGCGAGAACGCGCTTGTAGGTTTTCTTCAGTCGCATCAGTCGGTGCAGCGCCAAAGAAAGGGAATAAGGTTTGCATAAAGCCATTCACAATTGGATTGATTTCGGCAATACCAAAAGTTACGCCCATATTCTTGGCTTGTTCAGCCGCATCTTCAACACTGATTTGTGCGGTATAGGTATATGGCATCATGACCGCTTGAACTTTATCGGCGCCAATCGCATCGGCAGCAATCGCTAAAGTTAATGCTGAGTCAATACCACCAGATAGACCTAAAATCACACCTGGGAAGCCTGAACGTTGTACGTAGTCACGTGTTGCGATCACAAGGCTTTGGTAGATTTCAGCCATGGTATTTAATACAGGCGTGATTGCACCTGTTTTAAAGGCTTTTTGTTCAGCATCGTATTCTGCGATATATAGATCTTCAACAAAACTCGGTGCTTGCAATGCAACTTCACCTGAATTGTTCATCACAAAGCTTGTGCCATCAAAGACAAGGTCATCTTGACCGCCCACTTGGTTACAGTAAACCAAATTGATGTTCAATTGTTTGGTCAATGCAGCCATGGTTTCAATGCGATGCTGTGGTTTACCAACTTCATAAGGTGAAGCATTCAACACCAAAGCGGTTTCAACATTTAACTGAGCAAGCTGTTGAACAGTTGGTAATGCCCAAACATCTTCGCAAATCAACACACCAAACTTATGACCTAAATATTCAAAGACAAGGTGTTGATGACCCTCACTGAAATAACGTTTTTCATCAAAAACGCTATAGTTTGGAAGATTTTGTTTATTGTAAATCCCGAGAACTTGACCATTTTTCATGACAGCAGCAGAGTTATAGCGCTGACCATCTTCAGTTTGATTCACAAAACCAAAGACTAAAACGATGTCCTTAACGCTCGCCAATTGTTCAAAAGCTTGCTGTGTACGTTTATTTAAACTTGGACGTAATAATAAATCTTCAGCAGGATAACCAACTGTAGAAAGTTCCGGAAAAACAATAATATCTGCATTCTGTTCTTTTGCAGCATTGGCTTGTTGAAGCATTTTTGCTGCGTTTGATTCTAGGTTACCAATATGCGGAGAGAACTGAGCAAGTGCAATTTTAAAACTATTCATTCCAACTAAATCCTATTCCTATAGGTGAATACACTTAACACACTGATTTGTATTATTGTGATTATTCAGCGAGTGTATTTAGATACGAAAAATACTGCCGAAAGGCGAAAACAAAACACCATCATCGTATGATAATTAACTTGTTTTGATGCAAAGCAAAAAAATAAGGTGAACCTATTTTATCTGAATTTAAGCGAGATACTAGAGGTATTCATAGCTTTTAAAAGCCTAGCTGAGCTTATGTGCAATAAAGTAAATATTAATGCTGTTTTTTTGTACTTAAAATAGCGTCAATGGTCGAGCAATAGCGTGAAATAGAATGATCTGGCGATATTCAATTTATCTATAAATATTCGTCAAAGAGCATTGATGCTTTACAGCTCAATTTGATGAACAAGTTCTGGATATAAAATAATATTTTTAATTCGCTTTAAATAGATGTCACGAGCAATGTCACCTTGTTGCTCAATGTTGTAGTCAAAAAATGCCTTGTGTGGTTTGAGGGTATAGCGGTAAGGATTATATTTTTTAAAACTAAAGAAATACGCCATCTGTAAAACAGCACCCCGACCCAAAACATTGATCTGCTGCTGGTATTGATAAACATGGGCCATCTCATGAATAAACAGGGCGCGATATCCTAAGGACGCTTTGGCATAGTCCGCTTTAAACAGTAAATTTCGTGCATGGATATACCCCTGAGGCGCCATGACCACATGCGCAGATTGCCAAGGCAAAAAAGGGTGATTCATCACTTTCACTTGCTCATATTGAATCAAATCCCCAAACACACTGCGACACATGGATATTTCACCTGCCGTGAGGGATCGATATTTAAAACCTTCAAGTTTTAACAGTCGGATGAGTGTAGGAAAGAAGGGCAACATGATGAAAAGTTTCTAGAGTTCCAAAGGGATGTGTAGTTTTACTATAACCTGAAAATACAATATCACGCTGTTGCGCTGTATTTAAAAAGCGATATTTTTGCATCTGCTACAGCGAAAAATCGGTTAGGGCGTTACAATTTAGTTTTCGGTCAAACAGATAATCAGATGCAAGCAAGGATCAATACTTTAATTTCTGAAATCAGCAAAAATATGTATGAACGTGAGCAGATTATTGCATTGAGTTTGCTGGCTGGTGTTGCGGGCATGAATACCTTTTTATATGGTTTGCCCGGCACAGCAAAAAGTTTGATTTCGCGTCGAATCGCGTCTGCTTTTGAAGTCCATGACTATTTTGAATACTTGATGAATCGTTTCAGTACACCGGAAGAAATTTTTGGACCGGTATCGATCAAAGCTTTAAAAGAAGATCAATATATTCGTAAAACAGAACATTATTTACCACGGGCAGATTTTGCTTTTTTAGATGAAATTTGGAAAGCCAGTCCAGCGATTTTAAATACTTTACTGACCTTGGTGAATGAGCGGAGTTTTAAAAATGGTGACATTGTCCAAAAAGTTCCATTGAATGTTTTGGTTAGTGCATCGAATGAAATTCCCGAACCGAATCAAGGTTTAGATGCCTTGTATGATCGTTTTATTTTGCGTTTAGAAGTGCCGCCGATTGCTGTTGCAGAAAACTTTCATGCACTATTACAGGCCAAGCCGAGTCAAGTCAGTGTTGAAGTCGATGCGACCTTAAAAATAAAAAAAGCGGAGTTGCAAGATTGGCGGGAACAGATTTATCAGGTGGAATTACCCGACTCGATTTTAAATCTGTTTGATCAACTTAAAAATCGACTCAATCATAACTTTGAAGATCATGTGGTCTATGTCTCTGACCGTCGTTGGCAGCGTGTGGCTTATTTAGTCAAAGCCTGTGCTTTTTTAAATGATCGTCCATCGGTGATTTTGAGTGATCTATTAATTTTAAAACATTGCTTATGGAATCAGCCTGAAGACATTGCCTTTGTTTCGCAGCAGATAGATGAAGTATTGGCTGAAAATGGCTTAAATTACGGTTTGCAATTCGAACAGCATGTGGCAGAGAAGGATGCACTTGAACAGCGGGTGCTCAATCATTTTTATTATACCGATGATGTGTATGAGAGTTATTTAATTCATGGCACTGACTACTTGCGTGCAGTGACCAATCTAGATCGACACTATAAAAATAAACTGTTGTATCTCGAACTGGATAAAATGGATACGAAAAAGGACTTCTTTGCCTTAGATGATACCGGTGAAGAAGTGCGTGGCATCGTATGTAATTTTAATGGTTCAAGAGTGTGTACGTTAAAAGGTGGATATTACGGCTTAGAGGAAGTGGTGACGCCATATATAAAACATACCAAAGGTAGTCCACGTAGCGCACTTTCAGCACAAAGCCAATATGAGCTATTACACGAAGTTCAACAGATCAAAGCACATTTTCAAACAGAATTGGATCTGTTAACGGAACGCTTTAACAGCCAAAAGCATCAGTTTAAATCGGTCTTTGTCACTGAACAGGATATTCAACAATTAATTCAATCTATTGAGCAGCAATTGGCACGATATCAGTTGCAATTGCAAGATTGTGAGCGTCTGGAACAGTTATGTCGCAATTAAAACCGACACGACATCAAACTCAATCGGCACTCGATGAATTAAGTTCACAACTTTATGATGAATTAAAACAATCCAGTTTAAAACATTGGTTGGATGATCATAAAGTTGCAAAAAAGCTCGATCAAAAAATTCAGGAATGGGCCTTTCAGGCAAAGTCGAGTTTAGATCAGCAGCATCCCTATGCAATGGCGCAGCAGCAATTGGAACATTGGCTTGCGATAAAGCATTGGGAGCAGGGCGATTTTGTTCAATTCCACACTGAATATGCTGCCTTCATGCAAACCTTGGGGATTCCAGAATTCACTAAAATGTGGCAACAGAGCCAACAGTCGTTGCTGACCGAGCAACAGCGTCAATTACACATTGAGCTATTCAAAGGTAAATGGCAGCGCAAATTGACCGAAGCCATTGCACATTGGGAGTTTGAGCAACTCCGTTTACAACGAGATGCCTTTTTAGATGAAATCAAAGATTTTCTTGCGACATTGTCGAAAATGGTCAAGCACCATGACAGTGTCGGGTTTGAAACTGGGATTTTTCTAGACTATTCCAAAGGGCAATTAACTGAGCATGATGTACAGAACTTTGAGCAATGGGCGAATTATCTCGAGCAAGATCGGGCGCTTAAACGCCTATGTCAAATGATTGGAAGCGCACAGCCGAGTATGCCACGTAAGCGGATTTCTGCTCAGTTAGAACAAGAACCACAGCAGCTTATTCACACCCCGATGGCGCAAGAGGAAATTACTGGAATTAAATTGGCACAAGAAATCAGTATGGCTTTACCTAGCGAGTTGGCGCTATTAGCCGATCCAGACTTGCAAGTTTTATTTGATTTGAAATATTTAGAATCTAACCTGATGAGTTTTAATCGACAAGGTCAGCAACAGGGACGGGTGATCGAAGACCCACGCCATACACAGCGTCGAGTCGGACAAAAAGGCCCGATGATTGTCTGCTTAGATACCAGTGGCTCAATGAATGGACAACCTGAACTGATTTCCAAAGCGATTTGTCTATATTTATCGATTCGAGCGCTAAAAGAAAAGCGAGCGATGTATTTGGTAAATTTCTCGACCAATTTAACCGCGCTGAATTTACAACATAATAGTGCTTTGGATGATGTCATTCACTTTTTAGGGCAGTCATTTCATGGGGGAACAGATATTATCCCTGCGATGAATCATGCCGTGGACATGCTGAAACAACCGAATTTTGTACATGCCGATGTGGTAGTGATTTCAGACTTTATTATGGGTCAACTGACTGAAGAACTCATGCAAGAGATCACACATTTTAAGCAGCAGGGCAATGGATTTTATGCTGTGGCTATCGGTAATTTTAAACTGGATCATTTAGACGATAACCTGTTTGATCATCAATGGGTCTATCAATCTGCGACTGGTGAAATGCAAAAAATCTAATAATCGTCCCTCACAAAAAAATACGCCATGACCTTTAATGACAAGCTTTTGAGCCATACAACACCGATGTTTTATAGATTGTCTGACAAAGAAAATATTTGAGCATTTTTGCAAATCTAGAGGTCGGTTTTGCTAATGGCCTAGTGATCTATCTCACTTAATTTGATCCTCAATCTATGTGTTTTTACTTTAATCGACATGAAGTCAATGAACGGTAAACACCCAAATTGAGAGCAAAACCATGAGCGCTTTTCAACCGATAAAAAAAACTTTAGCACGCGTATTTGCAGGCCCTGTCTTTGACCCAACAAAACAGTCTGCCGTTGTTCCTATTCGTCATATGAAATTTGATTTTGAACCAGAAAAAATTGATCCAAAATTTTATATGAATGCAGAATTGGCCAGTGCCTATTTTGCATCTTTATCTATTTTCTTAACCCGTGGCGAAGATTTGGTGATTGATACTGCTCGATATCATCGCGACTTTATTCAAGATCCTGTATTAAGACAACGTGTCACGTCGTTGATTGGGCAAGAGGCCATTCATTCACGCATGCATGAAGAAATGAATGAAGCGTATCGTGCAAGAAATCTGCCTGTGCAATTTTTTAGAAAGTTAGAACACTACGTCTTTGCCTATGGTTTTGAACGTATGCCACAGCCAATGAAGTTATCCTTAATGGCAGCAATTGAGCATTTCACCGCAGTGCTTGCGGAATACATGATGAATCATGAAGAAATCTTTTTTAATTCAATAGATGAAAAGCAGCGCGCTATTTGGATGTGGCATATGTTGGAAGAGTCTGAACACAAAGACATTGCCTATGATGTTTATCAAGAATTATCAGGTAATTATGCTTTACGTATTGCTGGCTTTTTCCCTGCATTAATTACCATATTGGGTTTGATTTCAATTGGTGCATCGATTGTCCCTTTCTACAGAAAGCCATCAAATTTGATTAGCCTAAGCTACTGGAAAGATGTTCCGCGCAGTTTCCAACTGATTTTTGGGTTAAGAGATGGTGTTTATGGCAGCAGCCTCGGGCATATTTTTGATTATTTACGACCAAGTTTTCACCCGAATGATCATGACACTTCTGCATTTCTTGAATATTACAAAAAGCGTTTGCTGAACCCTGTTGATGGTGTGTTGACACCTTATTTTGTCAAAGAATTTACCCCAGCATTAAAACGATAAAAGGACACAACCATGGGTCTATTTGGAAAAAAGAATAAGCCAAGTGAAAACGCCTACGCGGTGGTTACTGGTGCAGGCAGTGGTATAGGAAGAAGCTTTGCTTTGGAGTTGGCACGTCGTGGTGGAACAGTGGTCTGTGCCGATATTCATTTAGAAGCAGCGCAAGAAACGGTTGATCAAATTCAATCCATGACCTCATCAAATGCTTATGCAGTGCAGTGTGATGTAGGTAAAGCTGAAGAAGTTAAATCGCTGTCAGAGCAAGCCGAGCAGTTGATGGGACATGCTGTGACTTTGGTGATCAACAATGCAGGTGTCGGGCTGGGTGGTAAATTTGATGAGCTGAGTTTAGACGACTGGCAGTGGTGCATGCATGTCAATTTGTGGGGTGTGGTGCATGGCTGCCATTATTTTGTACCCAAGCTGAAACAAAATAAGCAGGGCGGCGCGATTATTAATGTTGCTTCTGCTGCGGCATATACTGCTGCACCAGAAATGACAGCATATAACGTGACGAAGTCGAGTGTGTTGGCATTGTCTGAAACTTTATCGGCAGAGCTCCGATTGGCAAATATCCGTGTGAATGTACTGTGCCCAACCTTGGTGCCGACCAATATTATGAAAAATGGTCGTTTGCCCAATCGATATTCAGGCTTGGCTGATCAATTGCTGATGAATCATGCATTTACGACGAGCCATGATGTGGTCAATTTGACATTGAATAATTTAGATGCAGGGAAGTTGTACACCATTCCGCAACCTGATGCCAAATTATTTTGGTGGTTAAAGCGTTTATCCCCGCAAACCTATACCCGCTTATTGGGGGTGGGTTATCCCTTATTTAACAACTATATTAAAAAGTCGGGAGCAAAAGCATGAATATGCCGACACAATTACATGACGAAGATGTAAAAGCATTAGATCAAGAGAAAACTCAAACTAAAAAGGCAACAACGCAAACTAATGCACGTCGTACTGTAAGGTCTTCTGCCAAAGCAAAAAAAGCAGTACAAGACCAATCAGAGTCAGAGCCTAGCCTAGAAAAACCAAGCGTAGAAAATCAAGTGCGTGTCTACGATACCATCGTGATTGGTGCGGGGATATCAGGTTTAGCTGCAGCTCATCAAATGAATGAACGAGGTTATACCGATTATGTGGTTTTGGAAAAAGCCAATCGTGTGGGAGGTACATGGCGCGACAACACCTATCCAGGTTGTGGATGTGATGTTCCTTCGGCGTTGTATTCTTTTTCATTTGCGCCGAGTCATAAATGGAGTCATTTATTTGCCAAGCAACCTGAGATTCTGAACTACTTAGAGGATGTGGCAGAGCAGCATGGGCTTTATCGTAACATTCAGTTCAACTGTGAATTGATTGCAGCGGAATGGAATGAGGAATTAAAGCAATGGCAATTGGAGACGAGCAAAGGTAAGTATACGGCGAGAACGGTAATATTTTCCACTGGGCCGATTACTGAACCTCAAATTCCAAAAATTAAAGGTATTGAAAGCTTTGAAGGTGAAATGTTCCATTCTGCGCGATGGAACCATGCCTATGACTTAAAAGATAAACGTATTGCGGTGATTGGTACGGGGGCATCTGCGATTCAGTTTATTCCTCAGATTCAACCTATTGCCAAAAATGTGGTGGTGTTTCAACGTACCGCACCATGGGTATTGCCAAAAGCAGATTTGCCACTGAATGACCGTGCGAAAGGCATCATTACCCGCTTTCCAACAGTACAAGAAACTTGGCGCAAAAGTGTGGCCGGTATATTAAATGGTATTAATTTAGGACTACGTAATCCTTTGCTTTTAGAGCCTGTGAATTATTTGGGTCGTCAGTTGTTAAAAACACAAATTCAAGATGCTGAATTACGTGAAAAAGTTACACCAAACTTTTCTATTGGTTGTAAGCGTCTTTTATTTGCCAATAACTATTATCCTGCTTTGCAGCAAGCCAATGTCGAACTTGTACCACATGGTTTAGTTGAAATAGAAGGTAATACTGTTATTGCTGCGAATGGTGAACGTCATGAAGTCGATGTCATTATTTGGGGTACAGGTTTTGAAGTTTCTCATCCGCCGATTGGGCAACGTGTAAAAAATGCCAAAGGGGAGTTATTGTCAGAACTTTGGAAAAACAGTTCTCCTGAAGCGTTTTTGGGTACCAGTATCGCGCAAGTACCTAATGCCTTCTTGGTGCTTGGGCCAAATATTTTGGTTTATGACTCATTTATTGGGATTGCAGAAGCACAGGTTGGGTATATCGTTGATGCTTTGGTAAAAATGAAACAAGAGAAGATACAACGGCTTGAAATTAAGCCAAATGTATTGGCCTATCACAATGCAAAAGTACAGACGCATTTACAGACTACGGTCTTTAATAGTGGCGGTTGTAAGAGTTATTACTTAGATGCCAATGGACGTAATTTTGCAGCTTGGCCGTGGTCACTGAAACAGTTAAAGCTGCGTCTTAAACATATGGACTTGGCAGACTATGAGACGGTTGCTTAGAAAATATTGTTTATTAAAAGTTGCCTAACTCAATAAGCCAAAATAAAGCATCATCAATATTTAAACCTTTTGTTTACAGCTTAATTTCTACGTGGAATTAGGCTTTTTTTATGACGCTATCTGATGAAACAGTGTGAGATTTTCTAGAAAATGGCGATTTAAAATACATTCAGCAATATACACCATACTTTATAGCTTGTGATGCATCGTTTTATCTAATGATTGAGTTGGAAAATTCAGTCAGATGGGGCTGTTCAATAGCGCAAAATAATTCTAGCTGCATAAAAAAACCGCCCCAAAGGGACGGTTTTTAGATTCGCACAATTCTTTCGAATTAACGACCTTGGATATCGCGTTGAGTTTCGCCAGTGTAAAGCTGACGAGGACGACCGATTTTGTAAGGTGCGCTGTGCATTTCTAACCAGTGGCTAATCCAACCAACAGTACGTGCAAGAGCGAAGATTACGGTAAACATTTCTGTTGGGATACCAATCGCTTTAAGGATGATACCTGAGTAGAAGTCTACGTTAGGGTATAGGTTACGTTTGATGAAGTATTCGTCAGAAAGCGCAATACGTTCAAGTTCCATAGCCAAAGCAAGTTGTGGATCGTTGATACCAAGTGCAGTTAACACTTCGTCACAAGTTTCTTTCATTACTTTCGCACGTGGATCGAAGTTTTTGTAAACTCGGTGACCGAAGCCCATAAGTTTAACTTCTTTAGTTTTCACTTTTTCCATGAACGGAGCAACGTTTTCTACAGTGCCGATTTCGTCAAGCATCTTAAGAACAGCTTCGTTCGCGCCGCCGTGAGCAGGTCCCCATAGAGCCGCGATACCCGCAGCGATACATGCGTATGGGTTAGCGCCAGTAGAACCAGCAAGACGTACTGTAGAAGTAGACGCGTTTTGTTCGTGGTCAGCATGAAGCGTGAAGATACGGTCCATTGCTTTAGCAAGAATAGGGTCAACTTTGTAATCACGGTCTGCAGGAGTAGCAAACATCATGTACAAGAAGTTTTCTGCGTAGCTTAAGTCGTTACGTGGGTAAACGAATGGTTGGCCTACTGTGTATTTGTAAGTCCAAGCAGCTAAAGTAGGAACTTTAGCGATTAAGCGAATAGCAGTGATTTCGCGGTGGTCAATGTTTTCAACATCGAAACCGTTGTGATAGAACGCAGAAAGCGCACCAACAACACCACACATGATCGCCATAGGGTGAGCGTCACGACGGAAACCATTGAAGAAACGGCCAACTTGATCGTGAACCATAGTGTGGTTACGAACTTTAGCATCGAATTCTTGTTTTTGTTCAGCAGTAGGAAGCTCGCCGTTCAAAAGAAGGTAGCAAGTTTCTAAGTAGTCTGCTTTAGTAGCAAGCTGGTCGATTGGGTAGCCACGGTGTAGAAGAACACCTTTACCGCCGTCAATGAAAGTGATTTTAGATTCACAAGCAGCCGTTGAGACAAAACCAGGATCAAAAGTAAAGTGACCTGCGGCCAACACATCTTTAACGTCAATTACATCTGGGCCTAGAGTGCCACTGTAAATTGGTAAGTCAATTTCTTTGCCATCAAGCTGTAAAACGGCTTTTTTGCCAGTTGCTTCAGACATTCAATAGATCTCCTGTCCTGGTGAATGTTTTATCTGACTCAGTACTAATCTTTTAATGCGAGAATCAGACAGATCAAAAATTTGCTCTAAGATTAGAGGGAACTGAAATTTTGTCAATTATACTTATGGATATAAATTGAGGATCATTCCTTGAAATGAAGCACAATTCATCCGCTTAAAAAATGAGTAAAATCACAGTGCCGACGCAGTATAATAAGTCAAATTGCAGGGGAGGTGCAGATTAAAAAAAGCCTATTGCCTTAATTGTAAGCAATTTTTAATTCTTAAAAACTCTGAAACAAATATGAATTACAAGACCGCTATTTCATTAAATTATTATAATTTTCGTAACTTACACACATCTGTGGCTCTAAATTGCTTTTTTCTTATTCATAATTAAAACGACTTAATCGTACTTAAAAAAAAGTTCGTTTGGTTAAAAAATAGTTAATTAAACGCCTTTAAAAGCTTAGTAAATGATCATTTTTGTCATTGGAAAGGTAAAAAATGGCGTTTTATTAAACAGATTTGCTGTTGCTGAGATTTTTATGCACAGACTAAGTACTTATTTCGTTTCATGATCTTTCAGTTTTATTATTTGAGAAAATGATGCACATTTATTTTTATGATTATGGCTTGGCGAATGTGTTGGAAGATTTTAAAATGTAGTGGGAAAAGAAAGATTTAGATTTGTTCATCTTTAGTCTAAAAGTTTAAATCGCCATATACACACAAAAACAATAAGTGAGATTTACATTTAACTGATTAAAACCAACAACATAGTATGATTTTCTTAGATAAATAAGGTATTTGTTTTTAGAAAAGTTATTGTTAATGATTCTTATTTAAGGATATTTTGCAAAATTCCTAATTGTCTTCGTTTGTGTTTTGAAAGTTCACGTTTTATAATTCCCTGTCGTTTATAAGATCAGACAGCTGCAGAGTTTATTATATTGTAATGTCTGACTATGCTAGCTTTCCTACGAATTAATTCCAACAAACTCCGGATGGAGTTTTTACTTACAGGATGCCCGCTGTGAAAAGCAACAGACCTGTCAATTTGTCCATGGGTCAAGTTTTAGACGTAAACTTAAAATCCCCTGTGGCTATTGCATCAATTTTACACCGTCTATCAGGTGTTATCGTATTTTTACTCGTACCGGTCCTTCTTTGGATTTTAGACAAATCTTTATCTTCACCTGAAGGTTTTGCGCAAGTTCAAGCTGTGTTTGATAGCTTTATTGTGCGTTTTGTCGTATGGGTATTTGTAGCCGGCTTAATTTATCACCTTATCGGTGGTATCAAGCATCTATTTGCAGATCTTGGCGTTGCTGAAGAACTTCAAAGTGGTCGTATCGCAGCTACTATTTCATTGATCTTGTCTGCAATCGGTATTGTTGCAGCATTTGTATGGATTGTTCTCTAATGAAAAGTGCTACAGGTTTAACAGGATCAGGTTCTCGCGATTGGTTTATCCAACGTGTAAGTGCCGTTGTATTGGCTGTTTATACTATTGTTGTGCTGGGCTGGATCCTTTGCAATAGCGGATTCACTTTTGAGCAATGGTATGGCTTTATGATGACAACACCAATGAAGATTATGTCTTTATTGTCTGTCTTATCTCTTGTTGCGCATGCTTGGATTGGTATGTGGCAAGTATTCACTGACTATGTGACTACTCGTCAAATGGGTCCTTCAGCAAACGGTCTGCGTTTAGTGCTGACTTCTGCAGTGATTGTTGCAGTATTTGCATACGCGATCTGGGCGATCCAGATTTTTTGGGCAAATTGATAGGAAAATATCATGGGCGCTATAACCCCTAAAGAAGATTACACAAATATTCCACACCTAACTTTCGATGCAGTCATCGTTGGTGGTGGTGGTTCAGGTATGCGTGCTTCTTACCAACTTGCTCAAGCTGGTTTGAAAGTTGCTGTACTGACTAAAGTATTCCCAACTCGTTCACACACTGTTGCAGCGCAGGGTGGTATTGGTGCATCTCTTGGTAACATGCAAGAAGATAACTGGCACTACCACTTCTACGATACAGTTAAAGGTTCTGACTGGTTAGGTGACCAAGACGCAATTGAGTTTATGACTCGTGAAGCGCCTCAAGTTGTATATGAGCTTGAACACCTAGGTATGCCATTTGACCGTAATGCTGACGGTACAATTTACCAACGTCCGTTTGGTGGTCATGCTGCGAACTATGGTGAAAAACCAGTTCCTCGTGCATGTGCTGCTGCCGACCGTACAGGTCATGCTCTTCTTCATACGCTTTATCAAAGCAACGTGAAAATGGGTACTCAATTCTTCGTTGAATGGATCGCACTTGATTTGATCCGTAATGAAGAGGGTGATGTGCTTGGTGTGACAGCAATTGACCAAGAAACAGGTAAAATTGCAGTATTCCAAGGTAAAGCAACATTGTTCGCTACTGGTGGTGCTGGTCGTGTTTACCGTGCATCTACTAACGCTTATATCAATACTGGTGACGGTCTTGGTATGGCAGCTCGTGCAGGTATTCCATTACAAGATATGGAATTCTGGCAATTCCACCCAACAGGTGTTGCGGGCGCAGGCGTATTGTTGACAGAAGGGTGTCGTGGTGAAGGTGCGATCCTTCGTAACGATGCTGGTGAGCCTTTCATGGAGCGTTATGCTCCGACACTGAAAGACTTGGCGCCTCGTGACTTTGTATCACGTTCTATGGACCAAGAAATTAAAGAAGGTCGTGGCTGTGGTCCTAAGAAAGACTACATCTTGCTTGATATGACGCATCTTGGTGCTGAAACAATCATGAAACGTCTTCCATCTGTATTTGAGATTGGTAAGAAATTCGCGAACGTTGACATCACTAAAGAGCCAATTCCTGTAGTACCTACAATCCATTACCAAATGGGTGGTATTCCTACAAATATTCATGGTCAAGTGGTTGTTCCTGTATCTCGTGAAACTGAAGCTTTGGTTGCGAACTACAATAAAGAAACTGGTGTGTACTCACACAATGCGGGTGACCGTGATTTCACTAAACCAGTGAAAGGTTTCTATGCAATTGGTGAATGTTCATGTGTATCTGTACACGGTGCTAACCGTCTAGGTACAAACTCATTGCTTGACTTGGTTGTATTTGGTAAAGCTGCTGGTGAACATATTGTTGACTATGTAACTAAACACCACGGTGATGAATATGCACCGCTTCCTACAACTGTTCTTGAAAAAACTTTGAATCGTGTTCGTCATCTTGATGAATCAACTTCTGGTGAAAATGCTCAAGAAGTTGCAGATGCAATCCGTGACATCGTTCAAGATCACGCTGGTGTATTCCGTACATCTGCACTTCTTGAAGAGGGTGTGAAACAGATTCTTGCGCTCGAACCACGTGTACGTAACATTCACTTGAAAGACAAATCTAAAGTATTTAACACAGCGCGTGTTGAAGCTCTAGAAGTTGAAAACCTGTATGAAGTTGCGAAAGCGACACTGATTTCTGCGGCTGCACGTAAAGAATGTCGTGGTGCGCATACAGTGGTAGATTTTGAATTACCACCTGATCATGCTGACTACCCATACGGTCGTCGTGATGATGAGTGGATGAAACACACTTTATGGTTCTCTGTAGATAACCGTCTTGAGTACAAACCAGTACGTTACAAGCCTTTATCTGTAGATGCTATTCCGCCTAAACCACGTACATTCTAATTGGGAGAAGTAAGATGAGTAGAGGTACTCGTACATTTAATATCTACCGCTACGATCCTGATAAGGATGCAGCTCCGTACATGCAAACTTTTAAACTAGAGTTGACTGATAAGCATCGTATGTTGCTTGATGCACTTCTAGCATTAAAAGTTCAAGACGAATCATTAACATTCCGTCGTTCATGTCGTGAAGGTATTTGTGGTTCTGATGGTGTAAACATTAATGGTAAAAATGGTTTGGCGTGTCTTTGGAACCTAAACGACTTACCAGAAGTGATCACAATTCGTCCACTTCCAGGTCTTCCAGTAATTAAAGATTTGGTTGTAGATATGAATCAGTTCTACGATCAGTACAATAAAATCCATCCGTTCCTAATCAACAATCAGCCTGCGCCTCCTAAAGAGCGTTTGCAGTCTCCTGAAGAGCGTGAACATTTAGATGGTTTGTACGAATGTATTCTTTGTGCATGTTGTTCAACTTCATGTCCATCATTCTGGTGGAACCCAGACAAGTTCTTGGGTCCTTCAGCATTGTTGAACGCATATCGCTTCATCATTGACTCTCGTGATACAGCAACTCAAGAGCGTTTGGCTCGTCTTGACGACCCATTCTCATTGTTCCGTTGTAAAGGTATCATGAACTGTGTATCTGTATGTCCTAAGGGTCTTAACCCAACTAAAGCAATCGGTCACATCCGTAATATGCTTTTAGATCTTGGTTAATAGATTTAGCAGTAAAAAGAAGCGCACCATTGGGTGCGCTTTTTTTGTCATATATAAAAATGATGATAGTGAAAGTTATTCGCTGTCATTGCAGAGTGCTATAAATGGATTTCATAGAAACGTAGTGAATTAAAAGTATAAAGTGATAGATAAATGGTTATTTATTGATGAAACGCTCGTTCAAGTCTGTCAAAAGGATTAGAAGATGTTATTATGTAACGTAGTAAAAAGAGAGAGGATAGGAATGTCAGCTCTCTTTTGTTTTTGTATATGAGATGAGGTAAAAATCGAACGTAGACTTTTGTCTTAATTGAAAGATCATTTTATATGTAGCACCATATCATAGATGAAAATACGAACAGTGTATTTCGCTAATTTATGAGAGGTATGTGTCAAAAAAATCAATTGAAAATGCTCGAACGTGTTAGCATTTAAAGTATCACTATATGTAAAAAATGACTTTGAATTGGGTACATTTTTTCTACAATTTAAGCGCTGTAGACGGTATATAAATGTTAATAAAGTCGCTTTAGAAAAGGTAATTGCGAAAAATTTATTTTTTCTAAGATGATTTGCAAAAATTGCCCGATTTATGTCGGGTATTTCTCAATGAGTAATGATGCCGCTGAGGGCGTTATTGTTCATTAATCACATTGGGTAATCCTAATGTAGTGATAACGCCTCAAGGCTTAAGCCTAATGGGGACTAATGTCATATTACCAATTTGACATTACTAATCATGGGTTCGCTTAAAAAGCATCCTGAAATGTTTTGCAATAGGAAATGGGTCCACAAATGCAAGAAGTTGCTGACGCACTGCGTCTTGACACTGAACTTAGCGCTGACAGTGCAGCGTATATTGAAGAACTTTATGAGCAGTATCTAACGGCTCCAGACTCAGTAGAGGCTGATTGGCGTGAATACTTCGATAAATTCCCGAAAGGTGATCAACCACACAGCAATGTACGTGAGCAATTCCTATTATTAGGCCGTAATTCAAGCCGTGTTCAGCCAGTAGTGCAAAGTGCAGTAAGTTCTGAGCATGAACGCCGTCAAATCGGTGTATTACAGTTGATCGCTGCATACCGTAACCGTGGTCATCAAAACGCAAAATTAGATCCACTTGGTCTTGCAAAACGTGAAATCGTGCCTGATCTAGATCTTGCTGCGCACGGTCTAACTCAGTCTGACTTAGATACTGTATTTAATACAGGTAACCTTGCAATCGGTAAGTCTGAAGCAACACTTGGTGAAATGGTTCAAGCAATGGAAGCAACTTATACTGCTTCGATTGGTGTTGAATACATGCACATTGTTGATACAAAAGAAAAACGTTGGATTCAACAACGCCTTGAAGGTACTCGTGGTCAATTTGGCTACACTGCAGACCAGAAAAAACACATCCTTGAACGTCTAACTGCAGCTGAAGGCCTAGAAAAATATCTTGGTAACAAATTCGTTGGTGCGAAACGTTTCGGTGTTGAGGGTGGTGAATCTTTCATTCCTATGGTGAATGAACTTATTCAACGCGCAGGTTCAGTAGGCTGTAAAGAAGTGGTTATCGGTATGCCTCACCGTGGCCGTTTAAACCTTCTTGTAAACATCATGGGTAAAAACCCAGCTGATCTATTTGGTGAGTTTGAAGGTAAATCTCTGCATAAAAAAGGCTCTGGTGACGTTAAATACCACCAAGGTTTCTCTTCAAACGTCATGACTCCGGGTGGCGAAGTTCATTTGGCATTAGCGTTTAACCCATCACATTTAGAAATCGTTGGACCTGTAGTAGAAGGTTCTGTACGCGCACGTCAAGTACGTCGTAAAGATATCGGTGGTGATGATGTATTACCAATCATCGTTCACGGAGATGCTGCATTTGCAGGTCAAGGTGTAAACCAAGAAACCTTCCAAATGTCACAAACTCGCGGTTATACCGTGGGTGGTACAGTTCATATCGTTGTAAACAACCAAGTTGGTTTCACAACGTCTGACCCACGTGATGCGCGTTCTACAGAATACTGTACTGACATCGCGAAAATGATCCAAGCACCGATCTTCCATGTGAACGGTGATGATCCTGAATCTGTATTATTTGTTTCTCAATTGGCACACGATTTCCGTCATACATTCCGTAAAGACGTTGTAATCGATATGTTCTGCTACCGTCGTCGTGGTCATAACGAAGCCGACGAGCCAGCTGCAACTCAGCCAATGATGTATCAAATCATCAATAAAAAAGCGACTACACGTACGCTTTATGCTGACAAGCTTGTACAAGAAGGTGTTATTGATCGCGCTTCTGCTGATGCAATGGTTGAACAGTATCGTTCTGATCTTGAAGCAGGTAAACACGTTGCAAATGCGTTGGTACTTGAGCCAAATACAAAAATGTTTGTGGACTGGAAACCTTACCTAGGCCACGAATACACAGATAAATGGGATACCACTTTCCCAATCGAACGTCTAAAAGAGCTTGGTGCGAAAATGCGCGAGCTTCCAGAAGGCTTCGTGATGCAACGTCAGGTTGCTAAAGTGATTGATGACCGTCTGAAAATGCAGACCGGTGAAATGCCATTGAACTGGGGTGCTGCTGAAACATTAGCTTACGCGTCTCTTCTAGATGAAGGTTTCCTTGTTCGTTTAACAGGTGAAGACGTTGGTCGTGGTACATTCTCACACCGTCATGCAAAACTTCATAACCAAGTAGATGGTTCAACTTACATTCCATTATGTAACTTGAAAGAAAACCAACCACGTACAGCTATTTATGACTCATTATTGTCAGAAATGGCGGTTCTTGCATTCGAATACGGTTATGCAACGACTCTTCCGAAGAGCCTTGTCATTTGGGAAGCGCAATTTGGTGACTTCGCAAACTGTGCACAGGTTGTAATCGATCAGTTCATCGCGTCTGGCGAAACTAAGTGGGAACGTGTATGCGGTCTGACTATGCTTCTTCCACACGGCTTTGAAGGTCAAGGTCCTGAGCATTCATCAGCTCGTTTAGAGCGTTTCTTACAGCTATGTGCTGAAGAAAATATGCAAGTGATCACACCGACTACACCAGCGCAGATTTACCATGCGATGCGTCGTCAAGCACTTCGTCCAATCCGTAAACCAATGATCGTGACTTCACCGAAGTCTCTTCTTCGTCACAAACTTGCAACGTCTACTTTAGAAGAACTTGCAAATGGTTCATTCCAAACTGTGATCGACGAAATCGACAACATCAACAAATCAGACGTAACTCGTCTAGTGCTTTGTGGTGGTAAGGTTTACTACGACTTACTTGAAAAACGTCGTGAAAAAGAATTGAACAACACAGCAATCGTTCGTATTGAACAATTGTATCCGTATCCAGAAGCACGTCTTGCTGAAGTTCTGGCACAATATCCAAACATTAAAGAATTGGTTTGGGCTCAAGAAGAACCGAAGAACCAAGGTGCATGGTTATTCATCGCTCCGCGTCTTTATGACGACGTGATGAAAGCGGGCAAACAAGTTCGTATTAGTTATGCAGGTCGTGAAGCTTCTGCTGCACCGGCTTGTGGTTCACCATATTTGCACGCAAAACAACAAGCTCAGCTCGTAAATGATGCTTTAGCTATCGTAGCTGAATAACAGGAGATTCTTAATAATGGCAACCGAAATTAAAGCACCGGTATTCCCAGAGTCAGTTGCTGACGGTACAGTTGCAACTTGGCACAAACAACCAGGTGAAGCAGTATCACGTGACGAAGTGATTTGTGATATTGAAACAGATAAAGTTGTTTTAGAAGTTGTAGCTCCTGCTGACGGTACGATTTCTGCAATCGTTAAAAACGAAGGCGATACAGTTCTTTCTGCTGAGGTGATTGCGACTTTTGAAGAAGGTGCTGCTTCTGGCGCTGCTCAAACTCAAGCTGTTCAATCAGAAGAGAAAGTAGAACAAGCTGCTGCGCAAACTCAAGCGGGCGCTGCTCCTGTTGTTGAACGTGCTCAACCTGTTGCTGATCAAGCTCCTGCAGTGCGTAAAGCATTGACTGAGTCTGGCATTGCTGCTGCTGACGTTGCTGGCACTGGCCGTGGCGGTCGCATCACTAAAGAAGATGTTGCAAACCATCAAGCTAAACCAGCTGCTCCTGCTGCTGCGCCATTAAGCGTTGCTGTTGGTGAACGTATCGAAAAACGTGTTCCTATGACTCGTCTTCGTAAGCGTGTTGCTGAACGTCTACTTGCTGCAACTCAAGAAACTGCAATGTTGACTACGTTCAACGAAGTAAACATGAAACCAATCATGGAAATGCGTGCGCAATACAAAGATGCTTTTGAAAAGCGTCATGGTGCACGTCTTGGCTTCATGTCATTCTTCGTTAAAGCGGCAACTGAAGCACTTAAACGCTACCCAGCTGTAAACGCTTCGATTGATGGCAATGACATCGTTTACCACGGTTTCTACGACATCGGTGTTGCTGTATCAAGCGACCGTGGTCTAGTAGTTCCAGTTCTTCGTGATACTGACCGCATGAACTATGCTGAAGTTGAAAATGGTATCCGTGCATACGCTGGTAAAGCGCGTGATGGTAAATTGGGTATTGAAGACATGACTGGCGGTACATTCACTATTACTAATGGTGGTACTTTCGGGTCTTTGCTTTCTACACCTATCTTAAATACGCCACAAACTGCGATTTTGGGTATGCATAAAATCCAAGAACGTCCTATGGCTGTAAATGGTCAAGTTGAAATCTTGCCAATGATGTACTTAGCGCTTTCTTATGACCACCGTCTAATCGATGGTAAAGAAGCAGTAGGCTTCCTTGTAACAATCAAAGAATTGTTAGAAGAACCAGCTAAGCTAATCCTTGATCTTTAATACTTCAGAATAATGCAATGGGCTTAGAGCGATCCTCTAAGCCCATTTTTGGAGATACACATGTCTCAATTTGATTTAGTTGTTATTGGTGGCGGTCCTGGTGGTTATGAAGCTGCTATCCGCGCTGCTCAATTAGGCTTTAAAGTAGCTTGTATTGAAAAACGTATTCATAAAGGTAAACCATCTTTAGGTGGTACTTGCTTAAACGTGGGTTGTATCCCATCTAAAGCATTACTTGATTCATCTCACCGCTATGAAGATACCGTTCATCACTTAGATGACCACGGTATTACGACTGGTGAAGTGAAATTTGATCTTGCAAAACTGCTTGATCGTAAAGACAAAATTGTTAACCAATTAACAATGGGTATTGATGGCCTACTTAAAGGCAATGGTATCGAATGGTTAAAAGGTACAGGTAAATTACTTGCAGGTAAGAAAGTTGAGTTTGTATCTCACGAAGGTGAAACTCAAATTTTAGAACCTAAATATGTAATCCTTGCATCGGGTTCTGTGCCGGTAAATATTCCTGTTGCTCCTGTAGACCAAGACATTATTGTTGACTCTACTGGTGCGCTTGAGTTCCCAGAAGTGCCTAAACGTCTTGGCGTAATCGGCGCGGGTGTCATTGGTCTTGAACTTGGTTCAGTATGGCGTCGTCTTGGTTCTGAAGTTGTTGTATTTGAAGCAATGGATGCATTCTTGCCAATGGCTGATAAGGCTTTGGCAAAAGATTACCAAAAAGTATTGACTAAACAAGGCCTTGATATCCGTGTTGGCGCTAAAGTTGCTGGTACAGAAGTCAATGGCCGTGAAGTTACTGTTAAGTACACTCAAGGCGGCGAAGACAAAACTCAAACTTTCGATAAATTGATCGTTTGTGTGGGTCGTAAAGCATATGCAGAAGGTTTATTGGCTGAAGATTCAGGCATTAAACTCACTGAGCGCGGTCTAGTTGAAGTAAACGATTGGTGTGCAACTTCAGTTGAAGGTGTATATGCAATTGGTGACTTGGTACGTGGTCCAATGCTTGCACATAAAGCAATGGAAGAAGGCGTAATGGCTGTTGAGCGTATCCACGGTCATGCAGCTCAAGTGAACTATGACACTATCATCTCTGTAATTTACACACACCCAGAAGCGGCGTGGGTTGGTTTAACAGAAGAGCAAGCGAAAGAAAAAGGCCACGAAGTTAAAACAGGTCAATTTGGTTTCGCTGCAAATGGTCGTGCAATGGCTGCTGGTGAAAACGCAGGCTTTGTTAAGTTTGTTGCTGATGCGAAGACAGATCGTCTACTCGGTATGCACGTGATTGGACCTGCAGCGTCTGATATCGTACACCAAGGTATGATCGCACTTGAGTTCGTATCAAGTGTTGAAGACCTACAGTTAATGACTTTCGGTCACCCGACATTCTCTGAAGTCGTTCACGAAGCTGCACTTGCAGTCGATGGACGTGCAATTCACGCGATTCAGCGTAAACGTAAATAAGATGTAAAAAGAGCGGCTTAGGCCGCTCTTTTTTGTTTCAGATGGTTGTTTTAATTTGAATAATCATCTAAAAATAAAGATAAGAAATATTTTAAGATTTAAAAAGGTTAAAGCTGCTTTGACGGATGTCTGGGCTTTAATGGGTCATAACAAAGCGAAGAAAGAGTAAAAGGTTGTTCAATGAATCTACACGAATATCAAGCTAAAGCGTTATTAAAAAAATATGGTATGCCAGTCCAAGAAGGCGTATTTGTAACTACCGCAGAAGAAGCAGTCAAAGCTTTTGAGCAACTGGGTGGTAAGTTTGCGGTACTCAAAGCCCAAGTGCATGCAGGTGGTCGTGGTAAAGCAGGCGGCGTTAAAGTCGTAAAATCTGCACAAGAAGCCACTGATTATGTGAACCAAATGGTCGGCTCACGCTTAGTCACTTATCAAACAGATGCATTAGGTCAACCCGTCAGCGGTATTTTGGTATCTGAAGATGTTTATCCAGTAGAGCGTGAATTGTACCTAGGTGCTGTAGTTGACCGTTCTAGCCGTCGTGTGACCTTTATGGCATCGACTGAAGGTGGGGTTGAAATTGAGAAAGTTGCAGAAGAAACGCCTGAAAAAATTATTAAAGTTGAAGTTGATCCTCTAGTTGGATTATTGCCATTCCAAGCGCGTGAAGTGGCATTTGCATTAAATCTAAAAGATGGTCAAGTGAATCAATTTGTCAAAATCATGTCTGCGGCTTATCAAGCATTTATTGAAAATGATTTTGCTTTATTTGAAATTAATCCGTTATCCGTACGTGAAAATGGCGAAATTTTATGTGTGGATGCAAAAATTGGTATCGACTCAAATGCTTTATATCGCTTACCAGAAATCGCAGCACTACGCGATAAAACGCAAGAAAATGAGCGTGAGCTGAAAGCATCAGAATTTGATTTGAACTATGTTGCCTTAGAAGGCAATATTGGCTGTATGGTCAATGGTGCTGGCCTAGCGATGGCAACCATGGACATCATTAAACTCTATGGTGGTCAACCTGCAAACTTCCTAGATGTCGGCGGTGGCGCGACCAAAGAACGCGTAATTGAAGCCTTTAAAATCATTTTGGCGGATAGTTCTGTGCAAGGTGTATTAATTAATATTTTTGGTGGGATTGTACGTTGTGACATGATTGCTGAAGCAATTATTGCAGCGGTTCAAGAAGTAAATGTGACTGTACCTGTGGTTGTTCGTTTAGAAGGGAACAATGCAGAGTTGGGTGCAAAATTACTTGATGAATCAGGTTTGAAATTGATTTCTGCAAATGGCTTGGCTGATGCTGCAGAAAAAATTGTTGCTGCGGTAAAAGGCTAAGGGAGTAGAGATCATGAGCGTATTAGTTAATAAAGACACCAAAGTATTGGTACAAGGTTTTACCGGTAAAAACGGTACATTCCATTCTGAACAGTCAATTGCTTACGGCACAAAAGTGGTCGGTGGGGTGACTCCGGGTAAAGGCGGCACACAACATTTGAATCTACCCGTATTTAATACCATGAAAGAAGCGGTGCGTGAAACGGGTGCAACGGCAACCTCGATTTATGTACCTGCACCATTTGTCCTAGATTCAATTATTGAATCTATAGATGCAGGTGTAGAGCTGATCGTTGTGATTACGGAAGGTGTGCCGACACTTGATATGCTAAAAGCGAAACGTTACCTAGAAACCTATGGTAACAATGCACGTCTAATTGGTCCGAACTGTCCAGGGATTATTACTCCGGGTGAATGTAAGATCGGTATTATGCCGGGGCATATTCATCAGCCGGGTAAAATCGGCATTATCTCGCGTTCAGGGACTCTGACCTATGAAGCTGTAGCGCAAACCACGAAGCTGGGTCTAGGTCAGTCGACGTGTATCGGTATTGGGGGAGATCCAATTCCGGGCATGAACCAAATTGATTGCTTAAAGCTGTTCCAAGACGACCCGCAAACTGAAGCGATCATCATGATTGGTGAGATTGGTGGTACAGCAGAAGAAGAAGCGGCTGAATATATCCAGTCGAATGTAACTAAGCCTGTTGTCGGTTATATCGCGGGTGTGACTGCACCAAAAGGTAAACGTATGGGACATGCAGGCGCAATCATTTCGGGTGGTAAAGGCACAGCAGAAGAGAAATTCGCTGCCTTTGAAAAAGCCGGTATGGCCTATACCCGTAGTCCTGCTGAATTAGGCTCGACTATGTACGAAGTTTTAAAGTCTAAAGGTCTTGCTTAAGTACGGTAAGTTTCTGTTAATAAAAACCCCTCAAATGAGGGGTTTTTTTATTTTTATTTAATAATAGTGGTTGAATAGTAAAGAAAATCTATAAAATTAGCATATTCTCATTCATTATTAACACTTTAGTATGAATAATTAACCAAATTTAATCGGTCAAAATATGATATAATGTGAAATACATCACATTAATTTAATTTGATGAATAATTACTCTTCTAACGTGAATAATCATGATTTATAAATCTTATTTATCTCGTCTATGTTTCTTGTCGATTTTTTCGAGCCTTCCTACGATTGTATTTGCAGTTGATAATATTGATCAGCAAAGAGAACAAAGTGTTGCAGATATCCGTGTCGGTAAAGTGGATCAGGGATTTAACCAATTAAAAGTTTTATTAGCGCAACATCCTGAAAATCAGAAGCTCATTGCAGATTACACGCTCCTGCGTTATGCAAATGCAACCTTTAGCTCTAGAGATGTGACTTACTTGGCGCAGATTAATCCAGATACGTTTCCAGATTATGGCAAAGTCAGTGTCATCAAAGCTTTACGTGATCTTAAACAATATGATCAAGCCTTACAGTGGGCACAAAAATTTTATCAGCAGGATCAATCGGAACAGTGGTTGATTTGGCAGGGTGTGTTGCTGGCAGAATCAGGTCAAAAAGATCAAGCAAAACAAAAACTGGCAAATCTCAACTTACAGTCGCTTGGTGCAGATTATCTTTCGCAATTGGCCTATGCCTATCGATTATTGGATATGCCTGCTGAATCTCTCAATGCAGCGAAATATGAGCTAGAAAAACAGCCAAATACTGATACCCAAGAACAGTATATATTGGCTCTATTGCAAAATAGCGATTTTGCCACTGCGCAAAGCTATATTCAGGCCAATGGACTCAATAGTTCTAAGCCAGTGTTGCAACATTTGCTCAAGATGAATGAGTTCTCACAGCGTATCCAACAAGGCATTCAAGCCTCAAAAAATGCGTTTGATATGAAGCGTGGGGCAACGGCATTTGAACCACTAGATCGTGTTCTGGCTGAAATGAGTGCTTATGAAGAGTCACTTCCTGCAGATGAAGCCAGTAAACGTAAATTTTATTATGAATATATCTATGCCTTAAATGCACGTAATGCTTCAAAGCATGCATTGGCACAAGTAGAAAAAACAGGTCAAACAGCTAAAGAAATGCCTGCTTATGTACGACATGCTTTAGCAGACAGCTATTTAAAATTACGTCAACCTGAAAAAGCTGAGCCTTTATATCAGAGTTTATTTGCTGAAAAAAATTATGCGGACTATAACGTCTATGCTGGTTTGTACTATAGCTTGATCGAACAAGAAAAATTTAAACAAGCCAATCAGTTAATCGACACCATGGACAAACAGTTGCCGACCTTTGTTTATAGTAATGCAAAAGGTGTTGATAAGGCGCCACACGATGATCGTACTGAATTTATTGCGTTGAAGGGATTGAACTATGCTTATCGCAACGAGCATGAAAAAGCGGAACGTTACTTTAATGACTTAACCGCAAAGGCTCCCGGCAATATCGGGTATCAAAATAATTTGGCATTAATTCAACGTTGGCGTGAAAAACCAGAGCAATCCCAGCACACTTTGGCACAGCAGAATAGCTTGGAGCCCATTTCACAGGGAACGCAAATTAACCGCATGCAGAATTTCCAAGCCTTGAGTCAAATTCAAGCTTGGCGTGAACTCAATCAATATATGGTCAGCCATGTCGGTGATGATACGGGCGTAAAACAAAGTAAAAAAGAATTGGATGATCGGAATCGTGCGTCAATTCAACATCAAAGTACCTTTGCGAAAAGTGAGTCTGATGATCCTCGTGTACAAAATCGCCTGAAAGGTTCACGTGAACAGGAAAACTGGACGCGTATCAATAGCCCATGGTTTTACGATAATTATCGACTCTTTGCAGACCATAGCAATCGTTGGTCGAAGTATGAGTCTGGCAAATTAAAAGACCAGCGGATTGGCATGGGTTTAGAGTGGGCTTCGGATCGTAAAGCTGCATCTACATTATTCTCTCAAAGCACCGATGGCGACCGTTTTGGTGTGCAATTAGATTGGTCACATTGGTTAAATGATCATTGGAACTATGCACTGGGTTACGATAGCCAAGCGGATATTCCATTGCAATCTTTGGCACAGGATCATGAAGGGCAGGCTTATCGTTTTGCATTGAACTGGCAACAAAATGAATCACGCAAAGCAGGTGCAAGTTATCAATTGACCGATATTGATGATGGCAATCTACGCCAAGAACTATCGGGATATTTTAAACAACAATTCCAGCAATCTCCGCATCATATTTCTGCGGCAACACTGCGTGGTTATTACGGAAAAAATGATCCGATTGATGTGCCTTATTTTAACCCTGAACATAGCTATAGCGCTGAAGTGACATTGGAACATGATTGGATGACATGGCGAGATTATGAGCGTCATTTTAACCAGCACTTTGCAGCAACTATCGGTACATTCAGACAAAAAGGCTACTCAAGTCGTCCGATTTATAATTTGTATTATCAACATGATTGGCAGCTCTCACGCACGTGGAAATTGAACTACGGCATAGGTTGGGGTTCACATCCGTATGACGGAAAAGATGAAGATCGTAGCTACGCAGTTGTTGGATTTGAGGGGCGCTTCTAATGAAAAATACATTAATTCACCTCATGTTAAAGCAAAGCTTAGTTCTAGCTGTGACTTTGCCTATCAGCATGACATACCTGTTTGCTGAAAATAATGTGCTACAGACTGAAAATTTGGCGATGCCTGTAATTGATGAAAGTGCCGCACATAACCAATTTGTAACGTTGACCTTTCATGATGTTCGAGATGATGTCGCCAAACGTGGTGATCGAGATGTATATGCGATTAGTACACAAAATCTCGGCCAATATTTTGCGTGGATTAGACGAGAAGGTTGGCAGCCCATTCGTTTAGAAGATGTCATGCAGGCTCGCTTACAAAAGAAAAAGTTACCTGAAAAGGCGCTATTATTAACCTTTGATGATGGTGCGCTAAGTAGTTATAGCAAAGTCTTTCCATTGTTAAAGCAATATCAATTTCCTGCAGTTTTTGCCATTCCAACCAGTTGGATTAATGGTAATACCAAAGATGCTTATGAAGCTTATGGTGTGGGTAATTTGATGAATTGGGATCAAATGCGGGAAATGCAAAAGTCGGGATATGCCGAATTTGTGTCGCATTCTGATGATCTGCATCATGGTATTTTGGCAAACCCACAAAAAAATATGGAACCTGCTGCGATTACACGTCAGTATTTTCCAGCTCAAAACCGCTATGAAACCGATGCTGAGTTCGAGCAGCGTATTGTGCAAGATTTGAAGAAATCTAAACAAGAACTTGATCGTCAACTGGGCATTCATAGTATGGCAATCTTCTGGCCATACGGCGCAGTTACACCAGAAATTGAGGGATATGCACGTAAAGCAGGACTGCCCATGTCGTTTAGCTTGGGTAACGTGGTCAGTCAGGCTGATTCGGTGCATACCTATCAGCGTGCCCTGATTATGGATAACCCAACACCAGAGTTTATCCACCAAAATATGGAAGACTTTATCGTTGAAGCTCGTGCGCCTTATAAACAACGTAAAACATTCCTGAATTTTAATTTGGCTGAATTACAAGCACCAACGGCTGAGCAATCAGATCAGAAATTAGGGAGATTATTAGACCAGGTCAATGCGTTAAAAACCAATACATTGCTTTTAAATGCCGCAGTTGATCATGATGGTGACGGTAAAATTGATGCTTTATTTTTCCCAAATTCAAAACTACCGATGCAACAAGATTTACTGAATCGCACTGTATGGCAAGCCCGTACACGAATCGGTAATCGCGTGTATGCACAGCTCCCAATCAGTTTGGAGTTACAGCAGGGGATTAATTTGGCAGACCTAACGGCAGATCTATTGAAAAACAATAGTTCGCTAGAAGGTTTAATTATTAACACCGGTAACAGCTTGGACTGTGCAATTCATTCAGCTCAGTGGTCAACAGCATGTACTGAGCAAGTGCAAAAAATTATTGCAATTAAAGAGCGTAGTAAGGCGCAAGCGCATTTTTATTCCAATATTAGTAATGATAACCAAACCGCGCTCAAAGTGAATTTAACTGGACATCAATTTTCTGGATTAAAACCGTTGGTGACTCGTGCCTTAACAGCGTCGGACTTTCTGTATTTAAGTATTAATCCAGGTCAGCATCCGCAAAGTTTTAAAGCCTTTATGTCCGCATTGAAGACTTTGAATACAGAGCAAAAGCAACGCTTAATTGTCAGTTTGGATATCAATCCAAATATGAGCGAGAAAGATTGGACACAGTATCAGCAAAACTATCAGGCTTTACGCGCAGCATCGGTTCAAAAAATCGGACTGAATAATTATCAGCTTCAGGATGGCGAACGCGTTCAACATCACCTATATCAAAGCATCAGCTTGAATGGCAGTCCACTGACTTACCGTGATCCGTATATACAAGGAGGTCAGTAATGCACGAATGGGAACTGAGTTTTAACGATCTGTTTTTTGCCTTTGCTTTCCTATATCCCTTGTTTATGGCGTGGATTTGGATTGCTGGAGGCGTGTGGTTCTACTTAAAGCGTGAATGGAAACAACCTGAACTTCCCGTGCCAACCGAGCAAGGCTGTAGCATCATTGTGCCTTGCTTTAATGAAGAAGCACAGGTACGAGACACAATTCGATATGCGATGCAGAGCCAATATCCAAATTTTGAAGTGATAGCGGTGAATGATGGAAGTAAAGATCGAACCGCTGAAATTCTAGACCAATTGGTACTCGAATATCCGAGATTGCGTGTGGTGCATTTGGCTGAGAATCAGGGTAAAGCGTATGCATTACGTGCAGGCGCGATGGTCAGCCAATTTGAACACTTGATTTGTATTGATGGTGATGCATTATTGCACCCGCATTCGGCACTTTGGATGATGCATCATCTGACCAGTTTTCCACGCGTGGGCGCTGTAACCGGTAATCCACGTATTGTGAACCGTTCAAGCATCTTGGGTAAAATTCAGGTTGGAGAGTTTTCTTCGATTATTGGCTTAATCAAGCGATCTCAAAGAACCTATGGTCGTATTTTTACAGTGTCGGGGGCAATTGCAGGTTTCAGAAAAACGGCACTCGACCGCATCGGTTATTGGCGTGATGACATGATAACAGAAGATATTGATGTGTCATGGCGTTTGCAGTTTGATCATTGGGATTTGCACTATGTGCCGCAAGCCCTTTGCTATATATATATGCCAGAAACATTTAATGGACTTTGGAAACAACGTTTACGTTGGGCTCAAGGCGGCATCGAAGTACTATTTGCCTATTTACCTAAAATATTTAAATGGCGTTTACGTCGGATGTGGCCGATTGCATTCGAATCTATTATTAGCGTGATCTGGGCATATGTCATGTTCAGTATTTTTGTCTTGTATTTTTATGGTCTATTTTTCTCATTACCGGGTGAGTGGGCGATTCAATCACTTTTACCTCAATGGTATGGAGTGATTTTAGGCGTGACCTGTTTATTCCAGTTCCTCGTGAGTTTATGGATCGATCGCGCTTACGACAAAAAACGCTTACTGCGAAATTATTTTTGGGTGATTTGGTATCCCTTATTTTTCTGGATCTTAGCCATGCTGACAACGGTCGTTGCTTTGCCAAAGACTATTTTTAAAACCCAAAAGCGTGCGCGTTGGGTCAGTCCAGACCGTGGATTTAGAGGGGAGGAAAACAATGAACCAAGTTAATTTACAAAATCAGAAGCCGGTTGCAGATTCAGATTTTAAAATTATTCAAGATGAATCATTGCTTGAATTACCTGAATATATTGATAAACCTGAATACGTCAAACGCAAGTCAGCAGGCTATGGTCTGATGGCAGTCGGGTGGATGCTTTGGATGTGGTTGTTTTTACCGCTATTAACCCTTGTGTTTTGGTGGTTTGAAGGCACGGTGGTGTATTCACAGGTTATGGATCAGTCCCAACCGATGACCAGTCTAACGATCATGAAATTGATTTTCTCAATCGGAATCTTTATTTGCTGTCTATTTGTTTGGGCAAGTTATAACTGGCTGCGTTTTCACGGTGAAGACCGACGAAAGGCGCCTGAGAATGCTCAAGATGAAGATTTGGCGAAAAGCTTTCACGTAAAATCCAGTGATATAGCGACAATGCGAAAATCGAAAAATATCACCTTACACTATACGGATGAAGGTCAATTAGAACACTATAAAATCAACAGCTAATCAGGCGTTCTTCATTAGATCTAAGGTTTTAGATCTGATGATGTAGGCATTGGTATCAGTCCGTAGCTAGGGCAGGTGCAAATGCCTTTTTTATTTGCTGTGCATCTGGATGATTTTGCACGAAATCATCTGGATAATACCCAATATGTTGCACACCATGTTGTTCTAGTAAACGGATGGTGTCTGTGAGCTCCTGATTAGAAATGGGTTTTTGATGATTCCAATCGGTCACTTGAAGTTCAAAAATAGTACGGCTTAAATTAGGGTCATATTTTTTTGCACGTTCGATCAAGTTTAAATAAAACTGACGATGATCATCTGCTTTTTCCATATAGGGCATGGCCATGATGGCGTTGTAATCATAATGTTGATATGTACTGGCATTAGACTGGCTAAACCATTTTTCACTGTTCGGGTTCAGCACAGCTTCAGCATACATATTTCGAGCAAAATGTAAGTCGGGTTGCTGCTGTTTTAAAATCTGACTGATGCCTTCAGCAAATTGGTCTAGATAAGCCGTTTTGTAGCGTGAAAATTCAAGCTGCTGCGCATGCTTTGGCTGTCCAATCAATTGTCGATCGAAGCCCCACGTTTTGTATGTCTGAAGTGCTGCGGCACTATTATCCTCAAAATCATTGAGAGTGATATCATCATGATAAAGAATGCCATCCACTTTATTTTGCTGAATAAAGTCTAGAAAAATTTCTGCTGTGTATTGTTGGTTTCTTGGGTCAAAGGGCGATATTCGAATATAACCTTTCTTTTCACTTTGGCTTTTTACATATTGCAGCGGGTACTGTTTCGGGAACTCCCACGCAATTAAAGGCAGCCATGCATATACGGTTTTTACTTGAGTCTGCTGTCGTATTTCGTGCAAAACACGTTGAAATAAATCTGAGCGCATTGGGATATAGCGATTTTTAAAATACACCGCATCAGCCGAACCATTGGCATCAGGGTCTGCAAAAGCTTGTAGAAAAATCGTATTGGCTTCAATGTGACGGATACGTTCGATCAATGCACGGATATTTTGTTCTTGTTGAGCCTGATTGGCATCATATACATAATCTAAGTCGATATGCATGATGCGCATACGTTCAGGAGTACTTGGCTTTTGTGTATTGTTGGTCGAAGTTTGATGTATAGAATTGGCTGATGCATATTGCTTGACCAAGTCTTGTATAGGGTGGTGGATAATACGTACCGTTTCAGCACTGCTACAGCCTGAAAAGACCAAACCGAAGCAGGTCATTAGACCTATTAATTTTTTAAAGGGGCGTAGGGAAGTAACGGCATTTAAGGAAGAAGTCATATTTATACTTGCACTGAGCGTATTATCATTCGTAAATGTTTTCATCGCATATTTTACTGCACGTTTTAGCAAGTACAGCTAAGCAGAATATGATGAATTTGAAGATTGTAGCAAGATTGCAGGGGAAGGGTTATTCTTAAAAGTGTGATTTGGTTTGCACTTTGTTGTGATCCAGTATTTCGTCATTTTACAGTCATGATTTGGTACTGAACGAATTATTTAAGCTCTCGTAAGTCTTCCTTGTCGATGATCTCAATAAAAAAACCGCAGGATTAAGCTGCGGTTTTTTTAGCGTGTAAAACGAATTAACCAGCTTTTTTGTTTAAGCTCTGAGTTAAACCGTTAATATCGCCACCTTGGATACCAAGCTCACTCATCAAGCTATCAATTAGTGGGGCCTGGCTGCGGTAGCGTAAGGCACTATTCACCACTTGGTCTGATAAGGCAACATTGCCGCTGCCTTCGTGGTGAGCATCACCTTGGCAAGAACCTGCATGACCACCATTTAGACCATTTACTTGCAAAATCTTAATGTCATCAATATTTTCCATTGGTTTAACACTTTCGCGAATGATTTCTGGTAAGTATTTCAGCATCGCTAAACGAATTTGCATTTCAACCTGTTCAGATGACAATACGTTGTTTGCTTCGTTCACTGCACGTGTACCTTCAGCATCAACTTGGTATTGTTTTTCCATCGCTTGAGCCAACAGAACTTTTGCGTCAGCTTCACCTTTGGCTTTTAAGCGAACTTTTTCAGCTTCGGCTTCAGCTGCAATACGAATCGCTTCTGCATCATCTGCGGCTGCTTGTTTACCCGCTTCAGCCGCGACAGTAATGGCAATCGCATCTTTCTCCGCTTTTTCTTTCGCAGAGACCAATTCAACAGCTTTTTGACGTTCAGCTTGTTGGATCTGACGAACGGTAATCACTTCTTCTTCGGCTTTTACCGCTTGAGCACGGGCTTGATCGGCATGTGCCTTAGCTTCAGATTCAGCACGAGATTTTTCAGCAATGGCAATTGCACGGTCTTGCTCAGCGAGTTCAATGGTTTTCTTTTGTTCCACTTGGGCTTGCTGAATAATTTGTGACTTTTGAATATTTTGATTTTCAACGTCACGTGCAGCAGTAATACGCTTTAAGTCAACTTCACGTTCAGCAGCAATACGCGCTTCTTCGGCTTCACGTTTTTTAGCAGCTTCTTGTGATGCAATTTCTGCAAGCTGTTCTGCACGACGGATTGAAATTTCACGTTCTTGTTGCAGTTTTGCATATTCTTCTTCACGCAAAATTTGTAGACGTGCTTGTTCTGCTTCTAAGTTCTTGGTCTTAATTGCAAGATCTGCATCTTGTTCAATCGCATTACGTTTACGACGACGGTCTTCAATGGTTTCTGTCAGTTTAGTTAAACCTTCAGCATCGAACGCATTTTGTGGGTTAAAGTATTTAAAGCCTGTTTGGTCTAAGCCAGTTAATGAAACAGTTTCAAGTTCCAAACCGTTTTTATGTAAATCTTCAGACACCACTTGCTGAACTTTTTGTACGAAGTCGACGCGTTTTTCATGCAACTCTTCCATCGCCATTTCTGCGGCAACTGCGCGCAATGAGTCAACAAATTTACCTTCAACCAAATTCTTAAGTTCATTCGGTGACATGGTCTTTTGACCTAAAGTCTGTGCTGCTGTAGCAATCGAATCGGCTGTCGGTTTAACACGGACATAGAACTCCGCCATCACGTCGACACGCATACGGTCACGTGTAATCAGCGCTTGGTCATCTGCACGGCGTACTTCAAGACGTAGGGTGTTCATATTGACTGGAATAATTTCATGCAGCACAGGAAGCACAATAGCACCGCCACCTAAAATCACTTTTTCACCGCCGAAGCCTGTACGCACAAATGAAATTTCTTTACTTGAGCGACGATAAAGTCGAGCAATAATAAAACCAATAAAAATAAGTGCGGCAAAAATTATCCCGACTGTTACAAGGATACCGCTTGGAATAATGTCTAACATGGACGTTTATCTCTTTTGTTGTAGTTCAAGTTAACCCTCTAAAGTGCTAACAATTTTGGTTTAAAAATCAGTATTTTGTTGACTCATCATGACTTCGAGATTTACAGAAGGAATGATGCGTTAAATGTATTTATATGGTGTTAGAAGAACTGATCGAGCATCAATTCATTCAAAATTTAGAGCATGGTGGCTTGAAAGCCTACATTTGTTTTTTGGGTTAAAACCACTGATTGACCTTGGCTGAAAATTTCATCTTGTTCAGGTTCAACCAAAATATAATGGGTCAATCCGTGTTGATCTTTGACTTTGGCTTGAGCAGGAGACTGTGGTCGTGCATCACCCAAAATGATCGTGGCCGTTCTACCGATCAATTCATCACTATAAATGGCGGTTGTTTCATCTTGCGGTAAAATACGGGCAATAAGCATTGCGCTAAAACGTACGAAGGGCATGCACAGAAAAATACATGCAGGTGCAATAATCCATGCACTGAACATCATACTGGTCATTTGGTTAACGACGGCTTGAATAGTAAAGCCCAATAAACTATAGACACATAAGAAAATGATGAGCCATACAAACAGCGGAATACGACCTAAATACAACCAATCGAGCACACGTGTCACGATACCTGCATCGGCATCTACACCTAGCTCTGCATTATGACCAACATCCTCAGGTAGGAATTGATCTAAGAAGCCTTGAGAACCACCCCCTAAAATTGTTAACACAATCTCAAAAAGTCCAAACAAGAACATTAAGCAGAGACTGATGCTAAACACGATATTAGACGGGTGAGTAAACAATTCCCACATTATATTTATCTCTATATTTATGCTTATAAAAAATCAAAAAAAATAATTCTGGCTGAATTTTTTTCAGTAAATAAAATAACATTATCTGTCGAAATTGTGTAAAAAAATTACAGATCAGATTAACAAAAAGTCGGCTTTTATGTGAGCTATTACTAAGTTTTTCTTTAAAAATAGTTGATCAATTAAGTCAGGATTATCTAAATCTAAAGTGAATAGCAATTCTACTTTACCCATTTAAAGATTTAAGTCCTTGTGATAAATCAAATTTTAAGTCTAATTGCAGATATATAAGCGTTCGCGCTCAAGGGAAAGAAATGACTTATTAAAGGGCAAAGAAAACAATGTTAGGAAATGTAAATTTATAACCGTCACGGCAGTGCTGAGGGCTTTACCGTGACTTTCGATGTCATATGGAGATTTGAATTGGTGTTCAATAGAGCTATTTTTAGATGGCTTTAACCGTTTTTATAACAATGAAGTTTGAATGCGTACTTTCATATCTAAAGCCGCTTGAACAATAAAGGTTTTCATCCACTTCACTTGTTCGCCCATCGGATTGGTTTTAATCGCGGTGTCTAAAAAGCTCATGCTTTCAAGTTGAAACAGTTGCTTTTCGATCTCTTCCTCTAACTGGGTGCTATTGGCTGCGAGCGGGAAGTGGATTAAGTAAAATGCTTTGGGGAAATTATAAAACGCATAGAGCAGATTAAATGCACGTTGATCGGCCTTTAAATTGCCTGCGCCAATTTCGTAGCCCCGATCTTGGTTACTGTGAGTCACCCCAATCAAAAACTCGAGTTTATTGTCCAAAAGTCGTAGGCCGAACTGAAGGCCAATTTGGTCTGCACTCAGCTCATGTTGGATAAAGTTATTCAGTGGGCTGCCGTCATCATTCAAGGCTTCTTGGAGCACGAGCATGTGTGAAGAATGCTGATAAATATAGCCAGCAAGACCTGCGGCTTCAATCAGCGACTTTAAGGTTTCAAGCGTATAGTGACTATATGGCATATCAATAACTGTTGGAGAGCGATATAGCTACTTTAGGTAGTTTGAGCGAGTTTGAATACCGATTGTTTAGAGGATTTAGCGATTATTTAATTGATAAAAAATTGCGTAGACTTACGGATCTCGGACTAGAATAATAATGAAATTGATAAGCCTATCGTATTAAATTAATTAAAATTGATAAGCAGTATCAGACAATTTGTATATGACGAATAAGAATATCAATATCACAAAACAAGCAATCGTTATGAAAGCTTAATCACTATAATGTATATATATCTTTAAAAGTGTAATAAGTACACATATTCTAAGCTGGTGTTGTCCATGTCATTAAATGAGGAAAGACTTACTCATCTTAAACAGCTTGAAGCTGAGAGTATTCATATCATCCGTGAAGTTGCTGCTGAGTTCGAAAACCCAGTCATGCTGTATTCAATCGGTAAAGATTCAGCGGTCATGCTGCATCTTGCTTTAAAAGCATTCTATCCTGCCAAACTTCCATTCCCACTACTGCATGTAGACACGGGTTGGAAATTTAAAGACATGATTACTTTCCGTGACAACATGGCAAAAGAGCATGGCTTTGATTTGATCGTGCATCAAAACAAAGAAGGTAAAGATGCAGGCGTGAATCCGTTCGATTACGGGAGCTCAAAATATACTGACATTATGAAAACTCAAGGCTTAAAACAAGCACTTGATAAATATCAGTTTGATGCGGCTTTCGGTGGTGCGCGCCGTGATGAAGAGAAATCTCGTGCCAAAGAACGTGTTTACTCATTCCGTGATACTAAACACCGTTGGGACCCTAAAAACCAACGTCCTGAACTTTGGAATCTTTACAACGGTAAAGTGAACAAAGGTGAAAGTATTCGTGTGTTCCCATTGTCTAACTGGACTGAGTTGGATATTTGGCAATACATCTACCTTGAAAATATTAAATTGGTTCCTTTGTATTTGGCTGCTGAACGTCCAGTGGTTGAGCGTAACGGTACACTGATCATGGTTGATGATGAGCGTATGCGTTTGAACGAAGGTGAAGTGCCACAAATGAAATCGGTGCGTTTCCGTACTTTAGGTTGTTACCCACTTACAGGTGCTGTTGAATCAACTGCAACAACTTTACCGGAAATTATCCAAGAGATGCTTTTAGCCACCACATCTGAACGTCAAGGTCGTATGATCGACCATGATGAAGCAGGTTCGATGGAAAAGAAAAAGCAGGAAGGTTACTTCTAAGAATCTTAAGAAATCTCCCTTGCGCAGCAGTGCTGCTCACCCTCTTTACTAAAGAGGGGGAACTCCCGAGAAAGAACGGAGCAAAGTCTCCCTTTCTTAAAGGGAGATTTAGAGGGATTAAAAAGATTCAGAAACCGATTTCAAAAGAATATGTGGAGCTTTGAGCAATGTCTCATCAATCAGATTTAATTAGCCAAGACATCTTGGCGTATTTAAAACAACACGAAAATAAAGACCTTCTACGTTTCCTCACTTGCGGTAACGTGGATGATGGTAAATCGACTCTAATTGGTCGTTTGCTTTACGATTCAAAATTGATTTATGAAGATCAATTGCAAGCCGTGACTCGTGACTCTAAAAAAGTCGGTACTACGGGTGATGCACCTGACTTGGCTTTACTTGTAGATGGTCTACAAGCGGAACGTGAGCAGGGTATTACCATTGACGTGGCTTACCGTTATTTCTCTACTGAAAAACGTAAGTTCATTATTGCTGACACCCCAGGGCATGAGCAGTACACACGTAACATGGCAACTGGTGCGTCGACTGCAGATTTAGCGATCATCTTGATTGATGCGCGTTATGGCGTTCAAACCCAGACTCGTCGTCACTCATTTATTGCGAGCCTTTTAGGTATTCGTAATATCGTGGTTGCAGTGAACAAAATGGACTTGGTTGAATTCTCTGAAGCGCGCTTCAATGAAATTCAAGCGGAGTACAACGAGTTCGTTAACCAACTGGGCGATCGTAAACCTGCGAACATTATCTTCACGCCAATTTCTGCGTTGAATGGTGATAACGTTGTAAACAAATCACCAAATACGCCGTGGTACCAAGGTCAGACTTTAATGGAGACTTTGGAAACTGTTGAAATTTCGCATGATACAAGCAAGCACGAATTCCGTTTCCCTGTTCAGTATGTCAACCGTCCGAACCTCGACTTCCGTGGTTTCTGCGGTACGATCGCACTTGGTGAAGTGAAAGTTGGCGATACCATTACTGCATTACCATCTGGTAAGTCTTCTACGGTTAAAGAAATCGTGACTTTTGATGGTAACTTGGACCATGCTGTTGCAGGTCAAGCGGTGACTTTAACACTGAATGATGAAATTGATATTTCACGTGGTAACGTGTTGGTAAAAGCGGGTGAACAGCCGTTAATTTCACGTTCTGCACGTGCCTCTGTGGTATGGATGACAGATGCGCCTTTAGTGGTTGGCAAACTGTATAACGTGAAGTTTGGTACTCAAACTATTCCTGCGAAAGTTGAGAAAATCAACTACCGTACCAATGTAAACACATTGGAAAAAATGGAAGTGTCTGAGCTTGAGTTGAACTCAATTGCTGATGTAACCATCGAGTTTGATGCGCCAGTGGTATTTGACCGTTACCAAGACAGCCGTTACACAGGTTCATTCATCTTTATTGACCGTTTAAGCAACGTAACTGTTGGTGCGGGTATGGTTGAGTCTGCAGTGGAATGGACTGCACACAACGAGCCTGTAACTGCTGAAGCGCGTGCTGCACGTTTAGGTCAAAAACCTGCTGCTGTAACTGTGACTGCTAAAGCCCTTGAAAATGCGCAAGCGATTGAAAGCTTATTGATTCAGCAAGGTGTGGTTGCAATTGCGAAAGCTGGTTTAACTGTGGAGCAAGTTGCACTAGTTCGTGAAACTGGTGTGGTTGTGATTACTGATAGTGCTGAAGGTACTGATGTGACTTATACAGTGGAGACTGCTGAAGAAGTTGCTGAGAAAATTGTTGAGTTAGTTCGTCTGTAATAGATTGAATTGATTTAAAAAAGACCCGCTGAGAAGCGGGTTTTTTGTTTTTAAATTTTCTTTTGAGTCTGATATCTTTATATTAATCTTGCAGTTGCTGATAGGATGAATTTTGACACAACAATTTAAACAATTATTCAAATATATGAGTAAGCCACGAGATTTTTTTGAAGAAGGTTTTATTCGATTATCTCAACGAAGTGCTTTAAATGACCCTTTTGAAGCAGCATTTTGTCAAAAAAGTTTAGATGAATTAGTTGAATATTTCGATGAGTCTAAATTATGGGATTCTGAGTTTGGCGAATTGAGTTATTCAGAATATGTGAAACTCCGCATGAATAATATCGGGGTATTATCATTTTCAGAAAATAAAGAAAATTTATTAATGTGGGCGCATTACGCCAATGAACATAAAGGGGTAGTTGCAGGTATTACATGTTTAGAGGGGGTATCTATTTTTGAAAATCTTTTTACAGAAATAACTTGTATTAGTACTTATTGGATGGGAGATGAGTGCTCGTCATTTAATGGAATACCTAAGCCCGTTACTTATAGAAAAGGGATGAGATATAGAAATGACAAATTTGATTATGATTATTCTAATATCTGTATTGAAGGAGCTGATAGAATTTTACATGAAATATTCTTACAAAAAAGTGATGAATGGATCTATGAGCAAGAGCACCGTGTTATTTTGCGTTTGGAACAAGCAGATAGAGTATGTATTCCTAGCTTAAATCTAATAAAAAATAAAAAAATTATAGAAAAGTTGAAACAATCACAATTTGTACTATTTGATTCCAAGGGAATTACAGTTGATCTGTATAAAGTAGAAGATAAATTCGAAAGGTTATCCTTAGCAACGCAACTTGCTAAATTGAGTCCTAATCCTGAAGTTTTCTATTTTATGAAATTAAGTTCTAGCGCAATAAATAATTGTTTATTAGGATTAAATTGCTCTTTGAGTAAGTCTGAGGTTAGTGGAAAACATGCAAAAAGAACTGGTCGTTTTGAGGTGTGGAAGGCTAAGAAAAACTTGGATTACTATAGTATTGAGTTTGATGAATTGTAATTTTGTATTCTAAACTTTTGATCTTTACTATAAGATATGTCTTAAATAATCTTAAGATGTATCTTTGCGATGTCAAATTCAGACCTTCTCGACAGTAGCGATAGTCCAGTCAAAACCCGCAAACGCCTGTTTGAAGCAGGGCACATGAAACTATTGGTACTGCATCTCATCTCCCAGGCGCCAAAGTTCAGCTATGACATTATCAAAGATGTCGGCGCAATCGTAGGCGGCGGTTACAGTCCAAGCACAGGGACGATTTACCCAACGCTGAACTACCTCGAAGAACAGCAATACATCCATGCAGAACTAAATGCCGAAGACCGTAAACAATACAGCGTCACACAGTCAGGCTTAGTGCATTTAGAGGCAGAAAAAGCCACAGTAGAGAAAATTCTGTGTCGTTTTGATACCCGTAAGCAGATTCATAACAATGAACAATACGTCGACATCAAACGTGCGATGGAAAACTTAAAAGCATCACTGCGCATCAAAATTCAGCACTGTGAACTAACACCTGAACAGGTCTATGCCATTGCAGAAAAAATCGATCAGGCGGCAGTCGAAATCAGCCGTATGGAGGTGACACAATGAAACAGCATCAATATGAAATCACGCTCAAACATATTGCTGATGCACAGAACAATCCATCGACCTATACCGAAGCGTTGCAGTTTAATGCCTACAACCATGATGACATGTTTAAGGTACTAGAGCATTTGACCAAAGCGCAATTGTTAGATGATGAAAAAACCAAAGCCTTTGCTGTGGGTCTGAAACTATTTGGTGAAACCTTGCTGGAAAATAAAGACCATCCTTTATTTAAAGATTTCATGCCGCATTTCGGCCAGTTTATGAAAACCCTAAAACAAACCGTAAAAGCCCAGAACTCAGCCCGCGACGAATAATAGGTATTTACAGATGAATCAACTCCCAAAATTTCATCCCAAACACATGACTTGGCTGATGCCCCTAATTCTGTCCGGCATTATGAGCGGTTCAATTTCCTGCTTTAACATGCTGATGAATAAAGGCTTAGTTGAAGGCTTTCTTGGCATTTGGCTGCGCGCTTGGGGTATGTCATGGATGGTGGCGTTCCCGCTCATTTTGATCGTGTTGCCATTGGTGCGTAATACGTTAATGAAGTTTGTACGCCTGCCGAATGAGCCTTCATCCAAATAAAAGGAAAATCTGCTTAGTCATGTGTGGAGTTTGACTGTATAGCGTCTTGAATGATGGCTGTTAATTCAGTCAGTGATTTGACACCTGCAATACGTTGAATCACTTGCCCGCGATAAAACAGCAAGGTTGAAGGTAGACCATAAACGTTATAACGCAAGGTTAGTATCGGTGAGGAATCAATATTTACCTTGCCAAATTTGAGCTGTGCATGCTGTGCGGACATTTGACTTGCGCACTGCTCAAATACAGGGAAGTTCTGCACACAGGGCGCGCACCAGTCAGCATAGAAGCGGATCACGGCAAAACCATCAAACCATTCATAGTCGCTGGCGTTATCTTCGTTATATTCAACAACCTGAACCATGTACTGCCTATTATTAATTTGCTAAATAGTCAGCCAATTATACATAAGTCCATTGTTATTCAATCTGTATGCTTTCTATGTTCAAATAGTACAGAGATAGATGAATAGTCAATAATTGAAAAGGAAAAACAATGTCACAGCAAAGCATGCAGCAGGTCATTATTACTGAACCGGGCGGTGTCGATAAACTGGCGTATGAAAGCGTTGCCATCCCAGAGGCGAAAGCGGATGAAGTGTTGGTTAAAGTGCATGCCTTTGGCATCAATCGTCCAGACATTTTACAGCGCCAAGGCTTGTACCCAATGCCGAAAGGGGTTACACCAGTACCTGGTTTAGAGGTTGCGGGTGAAGTAGTTGCTGTGGGTGCGGATGTCACTTTGTTTAAAGTGGGTGATAAAGTCTGTGGCCTAACCAATGGTGGCGGTTATGCTGAGTATTGTGTTGTACCTGAAAGCCAAACCTTGAGTATTCCTGAAGGTGTGAGCTTTACTCAAGCAGCGGCCATTCCTGAAACGTTTTTTACAGTTTGGGCAAATGTATTCCAAATGGGTAAAGCCAAAGCAGGTGAAACGGTACTTATTCATGGCGGTACTAGCGGTATTGGTACTACAGCGATTATGTTGTGTAATGCTTTAGGTATGAAAACCTTTGCGACGGTAGGTTCAGATGAAAAAGTCGCTGCGATTTCAAATATCACTCATGCCATTAACTATAAAACTCAAGACTTTGAGCAAGTGATTAATAAAGCGACCAATGAGCAAGGTGTAGATGTTATTTTAGATATCGTTGGCGCGCCGTATTTGGCACAGAACCTCAATCTATTACGTCGTGATGGTCGTTTGGTTTATATCGCATTCTTAGGGGGTGCAAAAGCCAAAGAGGTGAAACTGGGTCAAATCATGATGAAGCGTTTGACGATTACAGGCTCAACCATGCGTGCGCGTAATACTGAAGAAAAGGCAGAGATTGCCAAAGGCATTCAAGAAAATGTTGTTCCGTTATGGTCTAAAGGTGAATGCCTGCCAATGATCTACAAAACATTTAAGTTTGATCAAATTCAAGAAGCGCATGCAGCTATGGATACGGGCGAGCACGTGGGTAAGATTGTGGTTGAAGTGATTTAAAGGATTCTTTTTAAAACGCGATGTATTTGCAGGGTGTTTTAAAATAATAAAAGAGGGTAATGTCCCTCTTTTTTATTGTCTTACTAAATTTTAGGCATAAAAAAACCAGCTTATCGCTGGGTTCTTTATTACACCATCTTCAGTAGTAGAAGAATGGTGCCCGAGGCCAGACTCGAACTGGCACGCTTTGTGGGCGGGGGATTTTAAATCCCCTGTGTCTACCGATTTCACCACTCGGGCTTAACAAGATTGGAGGCGGAGGTCGGAATCGAACCGGCGTACACGGAGTTGCAGTCCGCTGCATGACCACTCTGCCACCCCGCCATTTCTTGTTGATGCGTATATTAGCAAGCTCTGAAAAAAAAACAATAGCATATTCATCTGTATGAGCATAAAAGCAGCACACAAGGTAAAAAAATTAAAATAATCATGTATTATGTGCAAAATTGATTCATATCATCACTTGGAGAAGTGCCGTGGCATTAGTTTTAGATGGTCGTGCATTGGCGAAGAAAATTGAAGCTGACTTGTTGACTCGCGTAGAAGCGCTAAAAGAGAAAACTGGTCGTACCCCAATTCTTGCGACTATTTTGGTAGGTGACGATGGTGCATCTGCAACTTATGTACGTATGAAAGGGAATGCTTGCCGCCGTGTTGGTATGGATTCATTAAAAGTTGAGCTTCCTAAAGAAACTACAACTGAGCAATTGCTTGCTGAAATTGAAAAATTGAATGCAAACCCAGATGTTCACGGTATTTTGTTACAACACCCCGTACCTGCTCAAATTGATGAGCGTGCTTGTTTCGATGCGATCTCTCTTGAAAAAGACGTAGATGGCGTGACCTGCTTAGGTTTTGGTCGTATGGCGATGGGTGAAGCGGCATATGGTTCTGCAACACCAGCAGGTATCATGACCATTCTAAAAGAAAACAACATTGAAATCGCAGGGAAACATGCGGTTGTTGTGGGTCGTTCTGCAATTTTGGGTAAACCAATGTCTGCGATGCTACTTGAAGCGAATGCAACAGTGACCACTTGCCACTCACGTACTCAAAACTTAGCTGACTTTGTTAAGCAAGCTGACATTATTGTGGGTGCGGTAGGTAAAGCTGAATTGATTCAAAAAGATTGGATCAAACCAGGTGCAGTGGTTGTTGATGCTGGCTTTCATCCACGTGATGGCGGCGGTGTAGGTGATATCCAATTGGTGGGTATTGAAGAAGTTGCTTCTGCTTATACACCTGTTCCGGGTGGTGTAGGTCCTATGACCATTACAACGTTGATTCGTCAAACTGTTGAAGCTGCTGAAAAAGCGTTGGGTTAATCTTTTAATAAAAAGATATTAAAGTCACAACGGAGTCTTACCGTTGTGACTAAAATGTAAGAAGCTCGTATGTTACTTTTGTTTCGGCAAAAATAACCAAAACCATTTGTCATCTGCTGAACTCGACAGAATCAGTCTTTTGATTAATGGTATCGCAGAAACAGTGTTCATTCGATTAAGGTCTGTCTCGCACAGCAGCAGATGACGATGTCGCATATCTAATACGTTTATAAATTCAAATAAAATCATCTCCAAGGCTTAATATGAGCTGTACTTTCCAATTCCCCAAAGCCCCTGAACATTTACTGAAAGCACTGCATGAAGTCATTCCACATTGTGAATTACATGCTCAACAGTTGCCTGAAACCCCCATTTCTTTATGGTTGATACCGCCTGTATTTCCAACCGATAAATTGGATGATGAAGTCATTCGCCGTATATGGAATGATACGCCGTATTGGATCTTTTGTTGGGCTTCAGGGCTTGCAATGGCGCAGTGGTTGTTGGCAGAGCCGCATCATGTCAAAGATAAAGTGGTGTTGGACTTTGGTGCAGGTTCAGGCGTGGTGGCGATTGCAGCAAAAATGGCAGGGGCGAAACGCGTGATCTGCTGTGACATCGACCAAGTGAGCCTAGATGCCTGCCGTGCGAATGCTGAGCTGAATAATGTTGAACTCGAATATTTAGACGATCTGTATAAAGCCGAACAAGTCGATATTTTATTGGCTGCCGATGTGCTGTATGACCAATGCAATCGTTTCTTTTTGGATGAGTTTTTAAAGTTTGCTCCAGAAGTGTGGGTGGCAGACAGTCGTGTGAAAAACTTTAGTCATCCTAAATATGAAAAACTCGATGAACGAAGCGCGACGACATGGCCTGATTTGGATGAATCACCTGAGTTTCGTAATGTGAGTTTTTATAAAACCCTATAAATTTTGAGCCGATAAAAAAATAAGACGCTCCATGCGTCTTATTTTTTGTCTTTTGAACATCATAATAGTCGTTAAGAACACGTATAGCGAACCACACGTAAGGTGGCAGGGCGAGCATCTAGTGCATCACGTGCACCTAGGTTTTCGGAGTTACGAAGGTCTGGGGTATTTGACAGTCCAAAGTTCGCACGTGTATTACCAATTTGACGGCCGTACTGGGTATTTTCCAAAGCAGGATTTGCAATTTCGTTCACGCTTAAGATTTGTAATTTATAGGTCTTTTGCGTATTTAATACTTTTTGGCAAGCACGTTGTAATTTATTGGCATCCAGTTGTTGGTTTTGGCGACCCGCTAAAGTATATGCAAGTGTTGCGCTATCTGCAGATTTGGACTCTATTTGAAAGCCTGTTTGACCATTAAAAGCACGTGGAGTGCTTTGGCAAGCAGCCATCGACATTGCAACAATACCCAAACTTAAAACTTTGTAAATATTTTTCATCATTCATTCGCCGTGTGTATTTGTATGTTCAGTATGCCATAGTCCGTCTGTCGACTCGATGGCGAAAACCAAGAAAGCCAAAGAAGTTTGATTAAATCTTTGATGCAGCCGAAACGATGAGTAGATGGAAATGGAGATAAAAAAAGCTCATCAAAATAGGCTTTGATGAGCTTAAGTGGAATAGCAGGGCTGAGCGAATTAATCGTCAGTGATCATGCTATGTTTTTTCGTATCTTTCATGAAGACATAGGTAATTAAAGATAAACCAATCATGAATGTAATGTAGTAGAAGAAGTAGTTTTCATGGCCTGCATTTTTGAAGCTCAAAGCTACAAGTTCTGCGGTACCACCAAAGAGTGTATTTGCAATGGCATAAGGCAATGCAACACCTAGGGCACGGATGTGTGCAGGGAACAACTCAGCTTTTACTACGGCATTAATCGCAGTATAACCAGTGACAATCACCATACCGCTCATGCAGAGCATAAATGCAGTGGTTGGGCTAGTCGTAGAACCGATACCGTTGAAAATTGGAATGGTAAACAGCACACCAAGCACACCAAAGGCGATCATAATTGGCTTACGACCAATTTTGTCTGAAAGCGCACCTACAGCAGGTTGTAAAAGCATGAAGATGAAAATTGCAGCAGTGGTAATTTCAGTAGCTGTGGTTTTCTCAAAGCCAGACGTGTTGACCAAATATTTTTGCAAATAAGTGGTAAAGGTGTTGAACGCTAAAGTACCACCGGCAGTCAACATGATCACAGTGAAGGCTTGTTTAGGGTATTTGGTAAATAACGCTAAAGCACCTGATTTTGGACCACCATTTTTAGCTTGTTCTTGAGCTTCTTTAGAGGATTGAGTTTCAACTAAACCGCGACGAATCCAGAACACCACAATAGCAAGCAACGCACCGATGAAGAACGGAACACGCCAGCCCCATTCAGTTAAAGCTTGTTCTGAGAAATTGCGTTGTAAGATAATTAAAACGCAAAGTGCCAATAGCTGACCTGAAATCAGTGTGACATATTGGAAACTTGAGAAGAAACCACGGTGGTTTTTACCAGCCATTTCAGTCAAATAAGTCGCACTAGAGCCATATTCACCACCAACACTTAAGCCTTGGAGTAAACGCGCTAAAAGTAGAATAGCGGGTGCGAGCATGCCTACAGAATCGTAGGTTGGCGCACATGCGATCATCAGTGAGCCGACGCACATCAACGATACAGACAGCGTTAAACCTGCTTTACGACCTTTACGGTCAGCATAAATACCCATGACCCATGCGCCGATTGGACGCATTAAGAAACCGAGTGCAAAGACTGCAGCCGCTTGTAAGAGTTTTACAGTATTGTCACCATCAGGGAAAAATTGCGGTGCAAAGTAAAGGGTAAAGGCAGCGTAGACATACCAGTCGTACCATTCAACGAGGTTGCCGGCAGATCCGCCGAGGATAGATTTGACACGAGTTTTTCTATCCAATTGTTCAGGAACAACTGGCTCAGATGAGTTTGACACATCATTCTCCAAGGAATGAATGCAAAACATATCCATTTAAACTCTTTGGGAAAAGTTTAAATCAATATATTTTGTCGAAATGGGAGATGGAACTATATTTATTTAATTTATACTCCTGTTGTCGCAGAAAATCATGCGACTTTAGTCTATAAAATGCGATTTTTTTAAACAGATACATTTTTTACGACTAAATGAAAACAACAAAGCCTCATAGACTGAGGCTTTGATGGGGGAAACATGCTGTTTTTGATCAGCTTGATCAATAAGTCGTCATCAAATGACCCAGATCAATGCTCCTGAATTTTGGAATGGTGTTTGGTGTCTTTCATAAAGACGTAGACCAATAACGAAATAAAAATCATGATGGTCACATAGATGAAGAACCAAGACTCGTGACCAGCTTCTTTAAAACTTAACGCGAAGAATTCTGCCGTACCACCAAAGATGGTATTTGCAAGTGCATATGGCAGCGCAACACCCAATGCGCGAATATGTGCAGGAAACATTTCTGCTTTTACAACCGCATTGATCGAGGTGTATCCCGTGACAATCACTAGACCTGCGAGACAGAGCCAAAATGCGGTCCAATAATCTTGAGTTTGTCCTAAGGCACTAAATAGAACATAGGTGAACAGTACCCCTAAGATCCCGAAGGCGATCATTAGAGGCTTACGACCAATTTTATCGGATAGACCACCTGCTAGTGGTTGTAAGCACATAAAAATAAACAGTGCTAAGGTGGTGATTTGCGTGGCCTCAGGTTTACTAAAGCCAGAGGTATTAACTAAGTATTTTTGCAAATAGGTGGTGTAGGTATAAAAAGCCAATGTACCCCCAGCTGTTAAAAATAACACCGTGAATGCTTCTTTCGGATAATGCTTAAATAGAGAAAATAAGCCTGATTCAGGCTGGTCCTTTTGCTCTTGTGCATTTTTGAAGGACTGGGTTTCTAGCAGGCCACGTCGAATACGGAAAACCACTACCGCTAAACACGCACCGATAAAGAATGGAATACGCCAGCCCCAATCATGCAATTGTTCTTCGGTCAGCAACCATTGCAAAATAAGTAGTACGCACAGTGCAGTCAACTGACCTGCAATCAGTGTCACATATTGAAAGCTTGAAAAAAAACCACGACGGTCGCGGTCAGCCATTTCACTGAGGTAGGTCGCACTAGCGCCATATTCACCGCCGACACTTAAACCTTGAATTAATCGTGCAACCACAAGAATAATCGGCGCCAAAATACCAATTTGGTCATGCGTTGGAGAAATGGCAATCATCAATGAGCCGATACACATGAGTGTGACGGAGAGGGTTAAACCTGACTTTCGACCTTTTTTGTCTGAATAGATCCCCATAATCCATGCACCAATGGGTCGCATGAGGAAACCGACTGCAAAGATGGCCGCAGCTTGGAGAAGCTGTGCAGTCTGGCTGCCCTGAGGGAAAAAAGCATGGGCGAAATAGAGGGTGAATGCTGCATAGACATACCAATCGTACCATTCAACAAGATTACCGGCTGAACCACCGAGAATGGATTTCACTCGGGTCTTTGTATCTAAATTTGATTGAGTAACAATTTCTTCCGTCATTTTAAAATCCATCTTTTTTTATTGTGTAAAAATATCTTATGCGTATCGAAAAGCATGAAATGTAAACTAAAAAAGAGGTTTTGTTGAAAAAGTGTAGAAATCAACGGCTTGTCATGAATTTTGCTTTGAATAAGGGTTTGTATATAAAATGATTGATTTCATGCTTGAGCCAGCAATTGTTTAAACGTACATTTAAAATATAACTTCTCATTTAATAAAGGATACAAAAACTCAGTGTAAGGATGTTGTGACTAAAATAGGTGTCGTGATCAAAAAATGATGATCAATGAGAAAAATAATAAAGCAAAGAAAACGAAGCATTGTTGGATAAAAAAGACATAGTGGGAGGGAGCGATGAATACACAACAACAATTAGTATATGACATGGTGGTCATTGGTGGTGGAATAAATGGTGTTGGTATTGCTTGTGATGCAGCGGGGCGTGGTTTAAGTGTTTTGCTTTGCGAAAAAGACGATCTCGCGAGCCATACTTCATCTGCAAGTAGCAAATTAATTCATGGTGGTCTGCGCTATTTAGAACATAAAGAATTTCGTTTGGTACGTGAAGCACTGGCAGAACGCGAAGTTCTGCTTAAAAAAGCCCCTCATATTATTCGACCGATGCGTTTTATCATGCCACATGAACCGCACTTACGTCCGGCTTGGCTAATTCGTACTGGATTATTCTTTTATGATTATTTGGGTAAGCGAGAACAGCTTGCAGGCTCCAATGGAATTGAATTTGATGTGGAAGTTAGTCCTTTAGCACCCAGATTTACTCGTGGGTTTGAATATTCCGACTGCGCTGTGGATGATGCACGCTTGGTTGTACTCAATGCGATACAAGCACGCGAATTTGGTGCACAAGTTCTGACTCGAACAGAATGTTTAAATGCATACAGTAAAGCTGGCATTTGGCAGGTATGTTTAAAAAATGCCAAGGGTTTGCAAAATGTGCAGGCTAAAGTATTGGTGAATGCGGCAGGTCCTTGGGTTGCTGACTTTATAAAACAGGGTTTAAAGCAAGAGTCACCTTATAGTATACGGCTGATACAGGGTAGCCATATCATTGTTCCAAAGCTCTTTGACGGTGATAAAGCTTTTATTATGCAAAATGATGATCATCGCATTGTTTTTGCGATCCCATATTTAGAACAATATACCCTGATCGGCACGACAGATCGTGAATATCATGCAGACCCAAATCGAGTAAAGATAAGCCAAGAAGAAATCGATTACTTGCTTGATGTGTCAAATGATCACTTTAAAACTCAATTGACGCAAACGGACATAATTTCAACCTATTCAGGTGTGCGTCCGCTGTGTGATGATGAATCAGATAATCCAGCAGCAGTCACGCGAGATTATACTTTGGCACTGACAGATGTAGAAGGTGCAGCATTGCTATCAATTTTTGGTGGCAAACTCACTACTTACCGAAAACTAGCAGAAGCGGCGCTAGATCAACTTAAAACGGTTTTTCATCATCGATCCAAACCGTGGACTGCTGATGCAACATTGCCCGGTGCGGAAAATTTAGAATCAATCGAGCAGTTGATAGCTGAAATCCAACAAAATGTTAAAGGTGTTTCAAGCAGTCTAGCAAGTCGTTGGGCGCATGCTTATGGAACACGTGTCTGGATTTTGCTGAATCATTTAACTTCGATTGATGAGCTTGGGCAAAACTTCGGGCATGGCTTGTATGCTCAAGAAGTAGATTATTTGGTTGAGCATGAGTGGGCGAGAAGCTCTGAAGATATTTTGCAAAGACGCACAAACTTATATTTGCAATTCAGTGCATCTGAAGTTGATGTTTTGGACGAGTACTTAATGGCAATACGTATAAAGCAAAAAGCTCAAGATGTGGCTTAGTTGATATAAAAAAGACCGCGCAAGGCGGTCTTTTAAATCTTTCTTAATCCCTCTTTTAAAGGAGGGAAATTAAAGGCCGATTAAGCAGATTTTTTTACAGCTTCTAAAAGTTCGTCTTGACGTACTTTAAGTGCTTTTGGTAAGCGATCACCAAGTTTATTGAACAATTCAGTGTGGCTTTCAAGTTCTTTGATCCATTGATCTTTATCTTGAGAAGTTACAAGCTCGAATTGCTCTTTAGTGAAGTCTGAACCAGTCCAGTTCAATTGTTCGTATGTTGGAACAAGGCCGATAGGTGTTTCAACAGCGTCTGCACGACCTTCACAACGCTCAATGATCCACTCAAGAACACGCATGTTTTGACCGAAACCAGGCCATACAAAGTTACCTTCAGCATCACGACGGAACCAGTTCACGTTGTAGATACCAGGAAGTTTATTGCCAGCAGCTTTAGCTTTAGCAGCAACTTGTTCACCAAGTTCTAACCAATGAGAGAAGTAGTCAGCCATGTTGTAACCCGCAAATGGAAGCATTGCGAATGGGTCACGACGAACGATACCTTGTTGACCAACAGCAGCAGCAGTTGTTTCAGAGCCCATAGTTGCAGCTTTGTAAACACCGTCAACCCAGTCAAATGCTTCTGAAATTAGAGGCACTGTGTCTGCACGACGACCACCGAAGATGAACGCAGAAATTGGAACACCTGCTGGATTTTCCCAGTCAGCATCAATAGAAGGACACTGACCAGCTGAAACAGTGAAACGAGCATTTGGATGAGCTGCTTTTTCTTCGCCGGTGTGTGGTTGACCTTTCCAGTTAGTCAGGTTAGCAGGCGCTTCTTTAGTAAGACCTTCCCACCATACTTCACCTTCGTCAGTTACAGCAACGTTAGTATAGATTACGTCTTTATGAAGAGTCGCCATACAGTTCGGGTTAGTCTTGGTGTTTGTACCAGGTGCTACACCGAAGAAACCAGCTTCAGGGTTGATTGCATATAAACGACCATCTTCACCAGGTTTGATCCAAGCAATATCGTCACCTACAGTTTCAATTTTCCAACCTTCGTAACCCGCTGGTGGAATCAACATCGCGAAGTTTGTTTTACCACAAGCAGAAGGGAATGCAGCTGCGATGTAGTGTTTTTCGCCTTGTGGGTTAGTCACGCCAAGGATGAGCATATGTTCAGCTAACCAGCCTTGTTGACGACCCATAGAAGATGCAATACGTAAAGCTAGGCATTTTTTACCCAACAATGCGTTACCGCCGTAACCAGAACCGTAAGACCAGATTTCACGAGTTTCTGGATAATGAACGATGTATTTTTCAGGGTTGCAAGGCCAAGCAACGTCTTTTTGACCTTCTTCAAGCGGAGCACCAACAGTGTGTACGCAAGGAATGAAGTCACCGTCAGTACCAAGTACGTCATAAACAGCTTTACCCATACGAGCCATTTTAGACATGCTTACAGCAACGTAAGGAGAATCAGTAAGTTCGATACCGATGTGAGCAATATGAGAACCTAAAGGACCCATAGAGAAAGGAACTACGTATAAAGTACGGCCTTTCATTGAACCGTCAAATAAACCATTCAGACGAGCACGCATTTCAGCTGGAGCTTCCCAGTTGTTTGTTGCGCCTGCATCTTCTTGTTTTTCAGAACAGATGTAAGTACGACCTTCAACACGAGCAACGTCAGAAGGATCAGAATTAGCAAGGTAAGAACCAGGATGTTTTTCTTGGTTAAGTTCTTGCATAGTGCCGTTAGCGATCATCAAGTCGATATAACGATGATATTCTTCTGCGCTACCGTCACACCATTCGATTTTTGCTGGTTTGGTTAATTTGGCAATTTCTTCCACCCAAGCAATGAGCTTAGGGTGACGAACGAATTCTGGTGCGTTCACTTGGGTCATGGTGAGGCCTATCTCAAAAATGTACTAACCGTACAAAGTATAATCTGCATCATGGGATACATCATGCAGATAAAAGATGAAAAAAAAGTGGCTGTATTAAAGCATAAAATCATAAAAAAAATAAGACTAAAGAAGTGGTAGATTTTTTTTGGTAGTTAATGCTATTTATATTAAATATAGATAAAATACAATAACTTAACATATTATGTGGTGAATTTTCACTTTATTTATTAACGTGATGGACAATATTTTATATAGTTATTTTTAATAAAAACAAAAAGTTGCATGTAATTGATATTTGAGAATTATTATTGATTAAATAAATGGTGGTAATTCGATTTTTACATAAAGGCGCTATTATTTGCTGTTAAATTCGACAAAATACAATACTAAGCGGCCAAGATGTATAAAAAGTGATTAAACAAGCCAAGCCTTTATCTATTATCTATAATAAAAAATCAGGATTTCATGCTGCAAACAAAGATGAAGTCTACGAGGAACTTGTGCGGATTTTATCCGATCATAATTTCGAAATACAGTCATTTGAGCTTGGGCAGGAAGCGAGTTTTGATACTTTAATGAGCAAGGTATTTGCACGCCATCAAGACCCTGATAATTTGGGTGTTGTGGTTGCTGCAGGTGGTGATGGAACCTTAAATGCTGTTGCTCATCAGTTGATGCATACCGATATTCCTATGGGGGTCTTACCTTTGGGCACATTTAATTATGTGGCGCGGGTACTCAATATTCCTCTCGATTTAATTCAAGCGGCACAGGTGATTGCGACAGGCAATAATCGACAGGTGCACGTGGCGCAAATCAATGAACATATCTATTTAAACAATGCCAGTTTGGGCTTGTATCCTTTATTTATACAAAAAAGAGAATTTTATAATCAAAAGTTTGGGCGTTTCCCATTGCATGCTTATACCTCAGGTTTGGATGTGCTCATTCGAGATCGTAAAGAGCTGAAATTGGAAATCGAAGTGGATCATCATATTTATCCAGTCAAAACGCCCTTGATCTTTTTTGGGAATAATCAATTGCAATTGGCCGATTTAAACTTGCAAATCGCTAAAGATGCAGAGGCAGGTAAAGTTGCAGGTGTGGTTGTCGCAAAAAGTGATAAGAAAACGTTATTTAAAATTTTATGGCAATTGATCCGTGGCAATATCGACAATGCACCAGATGTGTATAGTTTTGCCGCTGATGAAGTCTCAATACATACCCAACGAAAAAAAATGACCGTTGCTGTGGATGGTGAGATTGTAGAAATGAAACCGCCGCTTAGAATTCGAGTGCAAAAACAAGCCTTAAAGATACGAGTGCCACATGATACTGCATCTGTCTGATCTGCATTTTGGCACTGAAAAGCCAGAGTGTATACGTGCTATTCAGCAATTTTGTCATGAACAGCGTATCGAGGCCGTGGTTGCCAGTGGGGACTTGACCCAACGTGCGCGCTATCGCCAGTTTTATGCATGTAAGCAATTTTTAGAAAGCTTAAATTTGCCATATATCGTTGTGCCAGGGAATCATGATATTCCGCTGTATCATTTATGGAACCGTGTTTTTAGTCCTTTTGCACGTTATCAACTATTTTTTGGTGCCATGGAAAATGTACTGGAAACCGAGCATTTTTATTTAATTGGGATCAATAGTATTCGCCGTCGTTACCATACGCGAGGGCATGTGTCTCTCGAGCAAATACATTATGTTGATGATTTACTTAAACATGCCCCGCCCAATAAAATGAAATTAATCATAGCGCATCAACCTTTTTATACGCCGCCCAATGACCCGCATGGTGTGAAAGATTGTCCTGTTCAAGGGCGTTTGGCACTCGAACAGTGGAGTCAACACGGTTTAAATGGTTTATTGCATGGACATTTACATGTTCCAGCCAGCTATGACCTCAATCAGATTTATGCTTTAGGTGCTGCGCATCCAGTTTGGGATATTCATGCTGGAACTGCAACGTCATATCGCCTACACGATAACCTTGCCAACAGTTTTAATGTCATTGATGAGCAGATGAATGTGCAGCATTATTTTTATCATTCAAAGTTAAAAATATTCGAAGAAAATCTTAGTACTCATATTTTGGATGAGCTTTAATCCTTTAAATTTAAATTTTGAAGAAAAAAAATACAAAAAAATGAAAAAAATTAAATTTTGCCCTTGAAGGGTTTTTTTCCATCCCCACAAAAGTGTCATCTAAATTATTTTTTGTCGATGGCTTACGGAAATCAAAATGTCATCGTCTTTTATCTAGTAAATAGACTTAGTCTGGAGTTAACTATGAGCAATATTCGTCCTTTGCATGACAACGTTGTGATTCGCCGTGTTGAAAAGGAAACTAAAACTGCTGGTGGTCTTATTTTAAGTACTTCAGCAGCTGAACAACCTGCTCAAGGCGAAGTAATCGCTGTAGGTAATGGCAAAGTAACTGACAATGGCGTACGTGCATTAGACGTTAAAGTTGGTGACAACGTATTGTTTGGCACTTATGCCGGTACAAAAGTAAAAGTAGCAGGCGAAGAGCTTCTTATTATGAAAGAGTCTGACATCTTAGCGGTACTTGAAGCTTAAGTTTCGTACACGCATTTAGACCCTTTTATTCATCATAAATTGTTAAAAATTTTAAAAAGATTCGGAGTTAGACATGTCAGCTAAAGACGTAAAATTTGGTGATTCAGCGCGTTCAAAAATGATCGCGGGTGTAAATGTACTTGCAGATGCTGTAAAAGTGACTTTAGGTCCTAAAGGCCGTAACGTTGTCATCGACCGTTCTTTCGGTGCACCGCACATCACTAAAGATGGTGTTTCTGTTGCTAAAGAAATCACGTTAAAAGACAAGTTTGAAAACATGGGCGCTCAGCTAGTTCGTGAAGTGTCTTCAAAAACCAACGACATCGCGGGTGACGGTACAACAACTGCAACTGTTCTTGCACAAGCAATCCTTAATGAAGGGATTAAATCAGTAACTGCGGGTATGAACCCAATGGATCTTAAACGCGGTATCGACATCGCGGTTAAAGCTGTAGTTGCTGAAATTAAAGCGACTGCAAAACCTGCATCTGACTCTAAAGCGATTGAACAAGTAGGTTCTATTTCTGCGAACTCTGACACCACTGTTGGTAAACTTATTGCTCAAGCAATGGAAAAAGTTGGTAAAGAGGGTGTAATTACAGTTGAAGAGGGTTCAGGCTTTGAAGATTCTCTAGATGTTGTAGAGGGTATGCAGTTTGACCGTGGTTACATCAGCCCGTACTTTGCAAACAAGCAAGATACACTAACAGCTGAACTTGAAAACCCATACATTCTTCTTGTTGATAAAAAAATCAGCAACATCCGCGAATTAATTGCTGTACTTGAAGCTGTTGCTAAAACAGGTAAACCGCTTCTTATCATTGCTGAAGATGTTGAAGGTGAAGCACTTGCAACTCTTGTTGTAAACAACATGCGTGGCATTATCAAAGTTTGTGCTGTTAAAGCACCTGGTTTTGGTGATCGTCGTAAAGCGATGCTTCAAGACATCGCGATTTTAACTGGCGCGACTGTAGTTTCTGAAGAGGTTGGTATGTCTTTAGACCAAACTACACTTGAGCACTTAGGTACAGCGCATAAAGTTACTGTTTCTAAAGAAAACACAGTAATTGTTGATGGTGCAGGTGTTGCAGAGCAAATTGCTGAACGTGTAACTCAAATTCGTGCTCAAATTGAAGAATCAACTTCAGAATACGACAAAGAAAAACTTCAAGAACGCGTTGCTAAATTGGCAGGCGGTGTTGCTGTAATCAAAATCGGCGCTGCAACTGAAGTTGAAATGAAAGAGAAGAAAGATCGCGTTGACGATGCACTTCATGCAACTCGTGCTGCAGTTGAAGAAGGTGTTGTAGCAGGTGGTGGTGTTGCACTTGTACGTGCTGCAAAAGCACTTGAAGGTGTGTCTGGTGCTAACGATGACCAAAATGTAGGTATTAACATTTTACGTCGTGCAATTGAAGCGCCACTTCGTCAAATCGTTGCAAACTCTGGTGATGAGCCATCAGTTGTAATCAATGCTGTGAAAAACGGTGAAGGTAACTTCGGTTATAACGCTGCGACTTCAGAGTATGGCGATATGTTAGAAATGGGTATTCTTGACCCTGCGAAAGTAACACGTTCTGCGCTTGAGCATGCTGCATCTGTTGCGGGCTTAATGCTTACAACTGAATGTATGATTACTGAAATCCCAGAAGACAAACCTGCTATGCCTGATATGGGCGGTATGGGTGGCATGGGCGGTATGATGTAATTCATACTGATCATCCGATCTAAAAAATCCCCGCTACTTGCGGGGATTTTTTTATAACAATCCTAGTTAGAGTAAAACACTAATCAAGCTTTTTGGTGAGTTTAAGATTTACTTCAGGCATTTCTAGTTTTTCACCTTTATCACCACGAAGCTCAATAAAGTTTTCACCTATAAAGTAAATTCGATTGTCGCCCTCGGCATCAAGTTGAATCATTCCAGGTTGATCTGGCAAGAACTTAAAACTGCCTTTTACTTTATTTTCAGTGTTCGCAGGTTTACCTAAAAACTCTTGGCTGAGTTCATAGCTCTTATCAAGTTTGAGTTCAAGTTCAGTTTCAATCCCTTTGCAATCATGGCAAGGTAGAATCCCTTTATACTCACCTGCCCAATCAAGTGCATTTTCGGTGTTATCACCTGTGGCAATCGGACTTTCAGATGCAGCGTCGGTATTGGCAATGACGTTATTATCTGGTGGTGTCGCAGTTTCAGAATCATTGCTAGTCTTTGAACATGCCGTTAAGGTTGCACTGACCATACAGAGAGCGAGGATTAGTTTTTTCATGAGATTTATACACCGTACGTACCCAATATAATGCTAAGCGTGACTTTTATTGCTCAAGAAAAATAGCCTATTCCTGTTAACAATTGTGTGTTTGGTTAATACATCAAAACAGACATTTGATTTTTAAAAATTCGTAAATAGTGAAATATTGGTGATTTACCTAAAAGTGAACGCTAAAGGACATTTATATATTAATTGGTGAATAACTAAACAATATAGGCTTTTATAATTATTTTGCGTTGTTAAACTCTGCGGCATAGAGAAAACTGTCGGTGCAAATTGTGTTTGAAAAAACAGCGGAAAAAAGTCTGAACTTAATGGGGTGGCAAATTGATAACCATTGGGATTTAAATATCGACCAATGTGTCATGATTGCAGCGCCACATACCAGTAATTGGGATGCACTTTATGCACGCCTTGCCCTGAAAGCTTTAGGGGTAAATGTTCGCATCACGATTAAAGACAGTTATATGAAGTTCCCGTTTGGGCCTTTTGTACGTGCCATGGGCGGGATTGGTATTAATCGACGTCCAAAACAAGATGGTGAAGCTCGTCAAAGTATGGTTGAGCTCATGGCTGACTTATTTAAGCATCATCCGAAATTGGTCATGTTAGTGACGCCTGAAGGGACACGCGCTAAACAAGAGAAGTGGAAAACTGGTTTTTATCATGTTGCTATGCAAGCGGGTGTGCCGATTGCTTTAGCCTATATGGACTATGCGCAGAAAAAAACGGGTGTGGGTAAAATTGTTTATCCTACAGGCGATTATGAAAAAGATATGGCTGAAATCATGGATTTTTACGCGCAAATTCATGCCAAATTTCCTGAAAAATTCAGTGTCGATACACGCTATCACTAATCCAACAATCCAATAAAAAAGGACAGCATGGGCTGTCCTTTTTACGTTTAGATGATTCTGTTTAGATTTTTATATTGAATTTAATCATGAAAATCGGGATGGATACCGCCCAGATTTTGACATGCCGCCTTATAAATAATGTATTGCTGGTCAACCACATCGATGAGCGGGATACGAAATAACTTTTCGCCTTGCTTATACCTATCGATATAAGACACGACTTTTTGTTTACTTGATGCTAGTTTTTCTTCATGGAAAGTTGTAATCGAGCTATGAGTCATATGTGAACTTTCAATATTATTGCACTGAAAATGTGAGAGTAGTTTTTCAGCTTTTTTAATTTCGCTGGACGTGCCAAACATACAGCCGCTAAGCAGAGTCACACCTGCAAGCAGGATGAACTTTTTCATGGTTTTATTTTAAGCAAAATTATGAGGTGCAATATTCTATTAATTTTCGACAAAAAAATTAATTACTTTTTTACCATTTGGCTAATTTTTATTTAAATGTGAACTATGTCATTGTTACAAGATGTGAATATCTAACTGAGAAGGGGTTTTTCTAGAATGACTTGGATAAATATCTTTCGGTTTTGAGTTATCAGCTTAAGACACTCATCGTCACCAAGAAGCAGCCTGAAGAAAATAATAGCCCTAACACGATATGCTTAAATTGGCTTTCTGAAATACGATAAAAAAGTTTGGCACCAAAAATCACGGGAAAAGCCATAATTACCAAAAGCACGGCTAAATAGGGTAGATGTTCACGATGGATGATTCCTTGTAATAGGTAGCTAATGAGTGTGACGAGCTGAATAGCTAAATTGAAATGTCGCAAAATATAGCGTTGTTCTGCTTTGGGTGTATTTTTCAGCATGAGCCATGCAGAGGGTAATGCACCACAAAAGCCTCCAAGACCACCCAAGATTCCAGCAATATATCCGATACTAGAATCCGCCCATTTCCCTGTCTTTTGGATGAATGAAAATTTTGGATTAAAAAATAAAATTGGGCACCAAAACATTAAAAAAGCGCCCAAAACCAATTTAAATGTATCTGGATTAATGCTGTCTAATAAATAGGTACCTAGCGGCACACCTAAAATTCCTGCAATTAAATAGGTATAAATGATTTTTTTATTGATCGGAATGCTTTTGCGTTCTGATGATAATGAGATGAAATGGCTATAAACTGAAGCGCAGACGACCAAGGGTGCTGCTATTTGCGGGGGAAGTATCCAAACCCAAAATGACATTGCGATAAGGGCGAATGCAAACCCTGTTAATCCTTGTGCGAATCCCGCAAAGATGGCACCAAGAATAAAAATCAGCCAAGTCATTAAATTACAGCTTTGAAATACGTGGCGCTATTGTAGTGAATTTTTCTATATAAATGTGGCTGACTGAGCAAATGTAGCAAAATTGGACATCAGATCATGAATAGAACATGAATATATAAATACAGCAGATGTACACCGACTTCCGATTGAATTCATTTCGATAAGTGAAAATGCTCTTCATCAAAGAGGAGTGCTACACATGCTTAAACAAGTTGCTTTGCTATCTGTGGTTGCAATTACATTTACAGGGTGTGTCGTGGCGCCATTTGATAGTGGCCGATACCAATCGAATCGATATGGTTATGCAAATCAATATGGTTATTCAGGTCAATATGGTGGTTCATACGGTCAGCGCTATGAATCAAGTCAGCGTTATGACCGCTCATATGGTCGAGTGAATAGCCCGCAACATCGACCAAACTCACCACGACCGAATTCGAATAACCGTCCAGACAATATATATAAACCAAATGCGCATAAACCGAATGTACAGAATCCTTCATCTCAGCATCCGTCAAATGTGCATCGTCCAAGCTCAAAGCCTCAGACTTCGGCTAAACCTAATACAAGTAAACCTCAGCAGCAAAAACCGCAGCAACAACGTCCTAAAGTAACGCCCGTAGATAAAGCTAAAACCCCGGGTGGATTTAATAGCCAACGTCCACTTCGACCACAGGTTTAATGATTTTCAAGTAATAAAAAAGGACGCATTGGCGTCCTTTTTTATGTGCATCTACATTAAGCCTTTTTATATAAGCCTGCACGCACCGTTCCAGCTTTGGTTTGTTTAATTTGCTGCCAACTGCTCGGGAGTTTTAACTGAGCAAGATCACGATCAGCTTCGATATAAATTAAACCATTGTCTGCAATGCACGGATCGACCAATTCAGCAAGTTCCTGCCATAAATCAAGACTATAAGGGGGATCTAAGAAAATCAGATCAAATTGGTCTTTCAAGTTAGGAATGGCTTGTTGTGCCGTCATGTTTTTGAGTTGCACACGTTGTTTGCTAACTCTTAAAAGTTCTAAATTGTCCATGAGAAATTTCGCTTGGGTGCGATCAGGTTCAATTAAAACAGCTTCTGCTGCACCACGTGAGAGTGCTTCAAATGACAAAGCACCTGAACCTGTACAAAGGTCGAGAACTTTGGCATTTTGAACATCCCACATGAGCCAGTTAAATAATGTCTCGCGTACACGGTCAGGTGTAGGGCGTAAACCGTCAATACTGGCAAAAGGCAGTTGACGGCGTTTCCATTCACCCCCAATGATTCTTAATTGATTTTTCATGAATTATTCCTCATCGGTTGCATGTGCGGCACTGGCAGCACGAGGTGTTGTATTTGCAGTATTCGATTGTTGAGTTGCACTGTTGTTCTGCTGAGCTGTTGGGGTTGCATTTGGATCGGCAGATAAAATATTCGAGCCGCTTGGTAATTCACTCGGTTTTAGACCCGCAGTCATGAGACCACCGCTAATTTGATGGCCTGCAGGACGAATTGGATTCTTTTTACGTGTTAATAACCAGTAGTCAAACATTGGTTTAGCAATTTGAGCAGCAGAACCACCGTGACGACCATTTTCCCAAACGACGGCAATCGCAATTTCAGGTTTTTCCGCAGGGGCAAAACCAACAAATAAACCATGGTCAAGCTGACGCTCTGTCAATAAGGACTCGTTATAGCGTTTACCTTGGGCAATACTTTTAACCTGTGCGGTGCCTGTTTTACCTGCGATTTGATACATTGGGGTACGAATACCACGACCGGTCCCTGTTTGAACCACATCAATCATGGCATCACGCATTTTGATCCAATCATCTGGCTTACCATTAAATTGAATGCGACCATTCGGGGCGTTATGTACTTTGTGGACTTTAGCGCCTTTACTTTCACGCAAAACGTGAGGTGTAACATGAGAGCCTTGATTGGCGGTAATAGCAGTCGCCATCGCCAGTTGTAATGGTGTTGCAGTAAATGCACCCTGACCAATACTGACGGAAATCGTTTCACCTTTAAGCCAGTTGGACTTCCGTGTGCGGAGCTTCCATTCAGGATTTGGATATAGCCCCGTACTTTCACTTGGTAAATCTACACCGGTTTTTTCACCGAAGCCAAACTGACGCATCCAAGTATTCATTTTTTCAATGCCCATGCGATAAGACAAGACATAGAAGTAGGTATCGCAGGAAATGACTTGAGCTTTGTGTAAATTAACTGAGCCATGACCAGTTTTTTTGTGGTCACGGAAACGATGGCTGTCACCCGGAAGCGTGAAATAGCCCGGATCGGAAATGGCTGTACTCCAATCCACTAGACCATAATGAATACCACCTAGACCAAACATTGGCTTAATCGTTGAACCCGGTGGATAAGCCCCTTGCACAGCACGGTTATATAATGGCTGATCGAGGCTATCACGTAGTTCAGAATAATCTTTGCTGCTAATCCCGGTAACAAATAAGTTAGGGTTAAAACTTGGACTAGACACGAGAGCAAGAATTTCCCCAGTACGTGGGTCAATCGCCACAATTGCACCACGTCGACCTGCAAGCTGCTCTGAAGCGACCATTTGCAGTCCATAATCTAGGGATAAATATAAGTCATTACCACGAATCGGATCTTTACGACCTAGATGACGTAACACATTACCAAAGGCATCGGCTTCAACCGACTCATTCCCCGGCATACCATGTAAAAGTTCTTCATATGATTTTTCAACGCCAATTTTCCCGATCAGGTTTGAGCCAGCATATAAATCTTTATCAATCGATTTTAGTTCTTTGTCATTAATACGACCTACATAGCCAATCACATGGGCAAACAGTTCACCATGTGGATAGTAGCGAGTCATTTGGGTCTCTATATTGACACCCGGGAATTGATATTTCACCTCACTAAAACGGGCGATATCATTTTCATTTAAATTCAGTTTAATCGAAACACGTTCAGTCTTTTTAGAGGTTTTAATCCGACTTTTGAAACGTTCGATGTCTTCATCAGTCAGTTCTAACAGAGGCGTTAGGCGCTCTACCGTATCATCAATGTCTTCAACATCCGCACGGCTCATGGTTGCCGAGAAAACCGGATAATTATCGGCTAATAACACGCCATTACGGTCATAGATATAACCACGAGAAGGTGCAAGCGGTTGCAATCGAATTCGGTTTTGATCTGCCGCAGTCGAAAAGGTCTCATAACTCTTGATTTGCAAATATGCATAACGTGCCACAAGCAACAGCATAAAGAAGGAGACAATCCCTATCGAAATCACTACGCGATTACGATAAATCCGCTTTTCTTGCTGGACATTTTTTAAAGGATAATGCTGCTTCATACGCGATCGACTTAAAGACTGAGAGCTAAAATAACGGAAGAGGCATATTCTAGCGCAACTGACATTTTTTTGATAAATAAAAACGACTCTGCTGTGATTGCAGTCTATATTTTGACTTTGCAGACATGAAAAATATGGGGCTTTGTGTATAACAGTTCATATTATTCTGCTAAAGTCGAAACGTATAAAAAAGGAATATTCCAAAAAATAATACTAAGGAAGTTTGTGAAAACAATGAATAAATTATATCCATTGCTTGCATTTATGATGCTCGGAAGCATCGCACATGCCAATGACAATTCATTTTTACCTGAGGCAAAGTTAACAGGTAAGGGTTATCAACCATGGAATGTTGGAGCAGGTTTTACTCAAAAAATTATTCACGTGAATGGTGAGTGGGTAAACCCATATGGCATTGCCTATGCAAAAGCTGGTGTTTTCTTGAACGATGATAAAACACCTGGTGGGCAAGTCGGCTTTCGTTACCCCGTTCATTTCACTGGCAAAGATAAAAATGGTTATTATATCGGAGCTTATGCGGGCCACATCGACTCCAAGAAAGTAGATGGTGAAGATGAAGCGCGTTTAGGTGGTGGTATCGATCTTGCTTATGTGATGTTGAGTGCCGAGCGTATTAGTACGTTTAGTGTAGGCTTGGGTGCGGGTGAAAAATTAGAAGACAAATCAGGTAATGTGATTGTGGAAACCGAACCGAGACTACAAATCTCATATACTTTAAGTTTTGGTTTGTAGTGAAAATAATCAACTTTATTTTATAACCGCACTCACTGAATAAAATTAAATATGGAAGTTATGCATGCTTGAGTACGTTAACGAATTGTGGCAAACCTTTTTGCAACGTCCCGATTTTTGGGCTGTGCTGAGTATTATCCCCGTTACCGCATTCGTTACCTGGGCACACGTTTGGATGGCACTGAAAATGGTATTTTACCCAATTAATTTCTGGGGATTCCATTTAGGTCCATTACCCGTGGGATGGCAGGGGATTGTGCCAAGAAAAGCTGGACGTATTTCTGGCATTATTACGGATAATACATTGTCTAAATTGGGTTCCTTGCGTGAGTTTTTGGATGCAATGGATCCTGAGGACATGGCGCGCATCATTGGTGAACAAGTTGGCTTTGAGCTTGAACATTTGATTGATGAAGTCATGCTAGACCGAAATGCGGTGCTTTGGGAAAACCTACCGTATTCGATTAAACGTCGTATTTATGCCCAAGCACACAAACAGCTGCCAAATACCTTAAAAGAACTCGTGACCGAACTGACCATGAACGTAGAGTCACTTGTTGATATGCGTGAAATGGTGGTGAGCCAAATGGAAGCGGATCGTCTCTTGATGGTGCGTATGTTCCTTAAAGTTGGCCAAAAAGAAATCAACTTTATTTGGCATATCAGTGCCTTGATTGGGATGTTCTTTGGTATCTTCCAGATGATCGTTTGGTTTGTGGTGCCTTGGCATTGGACGGTTCCATTTTGGGCAGCAATCTGGGGCTTTTTGACCAACTGGATTGCCATCTGGATGGTATTTAATCCTATTGAGCCGCACCCCGTAAAGTATTTACAATTATTTGAATTAACTAAAGATCGTAAATTTCCTTGGATTAAACCTGTGATTCCACGTATTGGAACGTACAATGTTCAAGGGGCGTTTATGAAACGCCAAGAAGAAGTTTCGGATGTATTCGCAAGTGTAGTCACAGAAGACCTAATTACGTTAAAATCCATCATGACCGAAATGATGTATGGCGGGAAGAAAGATAAGACCCGTCGCATTGTGAAACGTCATATTAATGAAATTATGGAATCTCCGCTGGTTCGTACCTCATTACAGTTGTCTTTAGGTCCAAAAGAGTACGCAAAACTCAAGACAGACTTGATCGATCGCTCAATTGAAATTACGATGGTGCCTGTATGCGACCCTGCGTTTAATGCGAGCCGTGCACAGAAAATCTTTCAAATGTTTAGAGACCGTATTCGTGAGCTAACACCGAAAGAATTTCAAAATCTATTACGTCCTGCATTTCAGGAAGACGAATGGATTTTAATTGTCTTGGGTGGTGTAACCGGTTTTATCGCGGGTACAATACATTTGTTTGTGGCTTTCTTATAATTAGATGCTGGAAGATGATCTGAATCTTGGGTTTAGATCACTACATAGCGTCATATACAATGTTTAAAATGAGGATGTTTTTTTATGCGCATTATATTACTCGGACCACCTGGAGCAGGTAAAGGGACACAAGCTCAGTTGATCTGTAAGCGCTACGATATCCCACAAATTTCAACCGGTGATATGCTCCGTGCTGCGATTCGTGAAGGTACTGAATTAGGTCTACAAGCTAAAAGCGTCATGGATAATGGCGGCCTTGTATCTGATGAGCTTATTATTGGTCTTGTAAAAGAACGCATTGCTCAACCTGACTGTGTCAACGGCTGCATTTTCGACGGTTTCCCACGTACGATTCCACAAGCTGAAGCGCTTGAAAACGAAGGTATCAGCATCGATCACGTAATTGAAATCGATGTACCTGACGAAGAAATCGTTCAACGTTTATCTGGTCGTCGTCAACACCCTGCATCTGGTCGTGTATATCACACCGTTTACAACCCACCAAAAGTGGAAGGTAAAGATGACGAAACTGGTGAAGATCTTGTTCAACGTCCGGATGACCAAGAAGCAACAATTCGTAAGCGTTTAGGTTCTTACCATGCCGAAACTGAGCAATTGGTTGGTTTCTACCAAGGTCGTGCAGCTTCTGGCGAAAACGCACCGACTTATGACAAATTAAATGGTCTTCGTCCAATCGATCAAGTTCAAACTGATTTGTTCGCGATTTTAGATCAGTCTAAATAATTCAGCTTTTTTGAATTTTTGACAATCAAAGAGTCCTACTGCATAGTGGGGCTCTTTTTTTATGTGGCTTTTAGGGCGAATCTGTTATGAAATTTGCTTTGGTTATAATGGTCATCATCGCTGTAGCGGTGTTATTGGGCTTATTAATTGTCAGCTTTAAAATGTTGCGTAAGGTGCAAGTGGAAGAGTTGGCTGAACGCCGTGAAATGCGTAAATTTGTACATGTATCTGAAAAGTATCAGGTACATCCGGAAGTTGAAGAAGAAAAAAAACGTTTGGAAAAGTTAAAAAAAGAGTTAGAAAACAAAGACACCAAATAAAAATGTCTAAATAAATAAGATTTTTTCAGATTATGAGAATTAGATAATGGAGTATTTGAATAGACATACCTGCTTGTTATTTCTTATAAATGTATGCCTTATTGCCTGTAAGAGTGACGTACAAACAGAAGCAGAGATTTTAAAACAGCAATGTCCTGTATTAGTTGAAAGCAATCCGTTATGTAAAATTGTATATGATAAGAATTTAACATCGACAGAGAAAATAGCGGGTATGGGTTTTTTGTATTTTACAGGCCAGAAAAATATTCAAAAAGATTATGTGCAGGCTTTTAATTTATTAAATTTTGCTGCACAACAAGGAGATGCTGAAGCAATCAACATATTGGGTATGATTTATATGAATGGAGCAGGACGAGATCAAGACTTTATAAAAGCAGAAAAATACTTCATGCAGGCAAGCCTGTTAAATGAGCAAAATGCTAAAAATAACTTAGGTACTTTGTACCGAAAACAGAAAAGAAATGCGGAAGCTGAAAAGTGGTATCTTCAGGGAGTAGCTGATGATCCAAGCAAGGCTTACGAAGGATTATCAAAATTATATGTCGAACAAGGGAAATATGAACAGGCATACGAATATTCTATCAAAGCATCTGAATATCGGAATGCGGAAGCTGAGTATAATCTTGGTGTTTTTTATGAGCAGGGGATTCATGTAGAACAGAGCAATGCGCAGGCTATATATTGGTACCAACGAGCAGCAAGTCAAGGGCATCAGGATGCTGCCCATAATATGCGCATTTTGTCAGACAAGGGAGCAATATAGTTCTATTTGAAAGGCTACTCTGATTTAGTAGGCAGAAATTCTTCATTTAATCTAGCTAAATTGATTTAAAGATGCTTTTAATCGCTACTAGGAACGCACTTCGAAATATTGCTATTAGTAAAAAGCTCAACATATTTTTTCATCATTGCTTCTTAAGATTTAACTCTTTCACTGCACCAAACTCATACTTATCATTCCAATTACATACATCAGACACGATACATTCATGACATTTGGGTTTGCGGGCAATACAGGTATAACGCCCATGCAGAATCAACCAATGATGTGAATCAACAATAAACTCTTTGGGGATGACTTTGACGAGTCGGTGTTCGACTTCCAAAACATTTTTGCCGACAGCCAATCCTGTACGATTACCTAAACGAAAAATATGCGTATCAACGGCCATGGTTGGTTGACCAAAAGCAGTATTCAGCACCACATTTGCAGTTTTACGACCGACACCGGGTAAGGCTTCCAAATCTGCACGATTATTCGGAACGATACTGTTATGCTTCTCAATGAGAATCTTGCAGGCTTTAATGACATTTTCCGCTTTTGAGTTATACAGGCCAATGGTCTTGATATATTCCTTCAGTCCGTCAACACCTAACGCATAAATAGCTTTAGGAGTATTTGCTACTGGAAAAAGTTTATCTGTGGCTTTGTTGACACTGACATCTGTGGCCTGAGCAGATAGGGTAACAGCCACTAAAAGTTCAAATGGACTACTATAATTGAGTTCAGTTTTCGGGTTGGGGCGTTGCTCACGTAAGCGTTCAAAAAAAGTTTGAATTTGCTTCTTAGTCATGTTTTTAACAGCCATGATTAAGCCCCTTGCAGTTGTGTTAGTTGTAGCGTTAGCGTATGGAGTAATTCACGTTTTTTTGCATCTTCTCGAACACTCAGTTGTTTTTCTAATTTCTTAATTTGTGTACGAATTTTTGCAAGTTCAATGGTGGTTTTTGCATCGAGTTGAACGACTGGCGTAGCAGGTTTTTCCACGACTTCAATGACCGGTACCGAGTCTGTCTGGGTCGAAAATTGGGCAAAAAGTTCCGTGTCAATTTCAGCACGTACGACTGGGCCTTTACGATGAATTCTGCGCTTTTCCTCACGTTGAATATGTGCATAGTAGCGGCGACGTAAATCATTCTGTTCTGCGATTCGAGCGGCTTCAGATGGCACTTGATCAAGCTCTTCGACAAGGTCGATACAATCCACTGGACAAGGTGGAATGCAGAGTTCGCAGCCCGTACATAAATCCGTCAAGACGGTATGCATCAATTTGCCTGAGCCAATAATGGCATCAACAGGGCAGGCACTAATACATTTGGTACAACCAATACATTCATCCTCACGAATCACAGCTTTAACCCGTTGCGGGCGTCCATCACTTTGGATTGGCCAAACGCTGGCTTCTGCTGTTAAGTGTGGACGATTTAATAACGCTGCTAGTGAATCTGCCACAGGTTGACCACCGGGTATACATTTATTGGCTTCTTCTCCTTCACTGATGGCTTTGGCATAGGGTAAGCAGCCGTCTCGGTGTCCACAAAGTCCACATTGAGTTTGTGGCAATAGGGCATCAATTTGTTGGATGAGGGAAATTTCAGAAGTCATGGGTAGTCGCGAGTACAAATGAAGGCAGAGAAAAACCAAAGAGGACGTTGAATTCTAGCATGTTTCAGTATGAATTGCTGTGCGCAAAAATGGGTCTATAGATGCATCATAAATGAGCAAAATAATTCATTAAAATATTCCTAAAAGTAATAATATTTATAACTAAAATATCTGAGTAATCAATTTAAATCGCTGTTCTTTAAAGAATTTAAAGATTTTTTAAAAAAACTATTGCTGATTAGTTACAAAAGATATTTAATATTTTGCGCCAAAATATATCTTTGATCAAAATTGTGATCAATTTTGATCCATACATCTGCTGAGGATTAAGTGTTGAAATATAACAGCCTTAACGACTTCCTAGACTACGTTAAAACACGTGATGAACATCAACCTGAATTTCTTCAAGCTGTTGAAGAAGTGATGACGAGCCTTTGGCCATTCATCGAAAAGAACCCACAATATGCTGACTACGGTTTGCTAGAACGTCTTGTTGAGCCTGAGCGTGCAATTCAGTTCCGTGTTTCATGGGTAGATGACAAAGGTCAAACTCAAGTTAACCGTGCTTTCCGTGTTCAATACAACTCAGCAATTGGTCCATTCAAAGGTGGTATGCGTTTCCACCCATCAGTGAACCTTTCAATTCTTAAATTCTTAGGTTTTGAACAAACTTTCAAAAATGCCTTAACTACACTTCCTATGGGTGGTGGTAAAGGTGGTTCAGATTTTGACCCTAAGGGTAAATCTGAAGGCGAAATCATGCGTTTCTGTCAAGCATTAATGATCGAATTATACCGTCATCTTGGTTCTAACACTGACATCCCTGCGGGCGACATCGGTGTAGGTGGCCGTGAAGTGGGCTACATGGCTGGTATGATGAAAAAATTAAGCAACGACACAGCATGTGTGTTCACTGGTAAAGGTTTAACTTTCGGTGGTTCACTTGCACGTCCTGAAGCAACTGGTTACGGTACTGTGTATTTCGCTGAGGAAATGCTAAAAACTCGTGGCGATAGCTTTAAAGATAAAGTTGTAACGATTTCGGGTTCTGGTAACGTTGCACAATACGCTGCTGAAAAAGCAATGTACTTGGGTGCGAAAGTGGTTTCACTTTCAGACTCAGCAGGTACTGTATACGTAAAAGACGGTTTCACAACTGAACTTCTTGCTGAAGTAATGGAATTGAAAAACGTTAAGCGTGGCCGTATTTCTGAATTTGCATCTAAGCACGGTTTTGAATATTTAGAAGGTCAACGTCCTTGGTCTATCAAATGTGATATCGCGCTGCCATGTGCAACTCAAAATGAATTAGATGAAGCTGATGCTGAAGCTCTTCTTGCTAATGGCGTAATCTGTGTTGCTGAAGGCGCAAACATGCCATCTACTTTGGCTGCAGTTGAGAAATTCGTTGAAGCGAAAATTCTTTATGCACCAGGTAAAGCTTCAAATGCAGGTGGTGTTGCAACTTCTGGTCTTGAAATGTCTCAAAACGCAATTCGTTTGGGTTGGACTTTCGAAGAAGTTGACGAGCGTCTACACGCGATCATGAAAGAAATTCACCGCAACTGCGTGAAATACGGTACTGAAGAAGATGGTACTGTGAACTACGTAAACGGTGCGAACATTGCAGGTTTCGTAAAAGTTGCTGACGCAATGCTTGCTCAAGGCGTTTACTAAGTTCTCTGTAAGCTGAACTGAAAACCGAGGCTTCTGCCTCGGTTTTTTTATGGCTTAATGGTTTGGAATATATTGGATTCTTAATTAGTGCTCATCTGGGTAAGTTGGATTTCGCTATCCATAACGTTGAAGTGAAAATTTAAGGGTTGGCTGAGCAAACGTTTAATATGAAGCTCTTGCTGATGTAATTGTGGGTAGAACTTCATGGTACTCCCTACATCATAATTGCGGCCAATGTGATTACAGCCATTAAAAATGTCATACGGCCATTGTTGAATTTGAGAGTTATTTGGGCGGGTAAAGCGTTATTTTCTACGAGACCCGATTCTTTTGAGTTAATTGTTCTGCTTCAAAATCGCGTAAATCAGTAATTCACTGTATGCCTTTAAAAATATAGGTCTGTTGAGTGCGATTCATCACGATAAATTCAGGCAGGGCATTGGGGGCTTTGTAGTAACTTTAGATTCACATCGCGAAAGCATTGGCTGAAAAGCACATTGTGATTTGAAAACTTTGCACGGCTGATCAGCATTTGCAGTTGTGAAGATATAAAAAAACCGAGGCGATGACCTCGGTTTTTTATCGGCTGTAACTTACAAGGTACCTTTTACGGCTTCACGTTCGACTGACATATCAAAAATATAGGCATATTTTGATTGGTCAGCAGCAGGGTTTTTACGTTCAAAACGTTTTACGCGAATAATTTGGCGTTCTGCAGGAGTGTGATTAAAGCCTTCAATTTGATCGTAAAATAAGGTCCAGTCTTTATCAACTTGTGTTTTTAGGCCTTTTTCATCGTACTTCACTTCACGTACTTGCAAACAAGTTTGTGGAGCAACGCCTGTACATTGTTTCGTTTCAGGGCTGACTTCAAGGAAAATCGTTTCGCCTTGTGAGTTATATTGGGTTTCAGGTGTTAATTTTCCAGTGAACACCAGTTTCTCACCTGTTGCAGAGATAATGGTTAACGTTGGATTTTGTGGATCTGTAGTATTTAAAACAAAAGGTGCTTTACGGTCACTAAAGAGTGAAGATGCAAGTCCTTCTTGTTTCATCGCATTATCAGGACACGCCATCATGGTAGATGCAATATTGCCTGTTACAAGTGTATTGTGTTCCACTTTCCATTGGGTTGACATGCTATTACAGCTGGTTGAAATACCCAAAGTGCCATTTTCTAGAAAATTTAAAACTAAAGGTTTTGGTGCATTTTCAGTGGTGGTGCTCCATTGATATGAAGCTAAAGTTTTATCAGCATTTTGTTGTTGTAATACGCTCACGGCTAAATCTCCAGCTTTTTGGATATCGCTTGATTGACATGCTGCAAGGGCTAAAGGGAAGAGGGCGATCGCTAAATATTTTAATTTCATTACGCTAACTGTTCTAAGTGAATTTTAGCCTGTAGCATAACCCATTCATTTTAAAAAAATATGAATACATTCAGCTCAAATAAGTAGCAAAATGTATCCATAAATAATAATTTGTTAACTTATTAATATAAATTATAAATAAGTCAAACTATTTCGTTTTATTCACATTTAATCAAAACGATAAATATCCATACCCAGTGAACCCATACTAAAGCTACTGTGAACAATAGAGAAGCGGGGGCCTGCACCCATCGCAAAGAAGATGGGTGCAAAATGTTCAATGGTCGGATGGTTGCGTTGTACAAACGGGATATTTTGCCAATCGAGAACTGCATCAAAATCTTGATGGGTGAGCTTATTGACCACAAAATTACGGAATGTAGACGCCCATTCAGGCACGGCTGCGGCACGTGCATCCCAAGCCAATTCACGTAAGTTATGAGTAATACTGCCCGATCCAATCAACAGGATTTGCTTGTCACGTAAAGGTGCAAGCGTTTGTCCAATTTTATAGATCTCTTGCGCAGACATGGTCATCGGCAGTGATATTTCAATTACAGGAATGTCGGCATCAGGATACATATGCAATAACGGCATCCAAACGCCATGATCGCGTGGACGGGTGCTGTTGGCATGTGCAGGTAATCCTGCATTGGCAAGCAAATGAAGGATTTCTTCTGCAAGCTCTGGGTTACCCGGCGCTGGATAGCGAATATCATAAAGTTCCGCAGGGAAGCCACGGAAGTCATGCCAAGTTTCAGGACGGGCACTTGTACTTACTTCTAGTGCGTTACTTTCCCAATGTGCGGACATGATAATAATGGCTTCCGGTTTTGGAAGATTCAGGCTTAAACGTTCCAACGCAGGACCGACTTGCTCAGGATTGATGGCAAGCATAGGTGAGCCATGGGAAATAAATAAACCTGGAAGTGTTTGTAAATTCATCGCGGTCGCCGTTGGTTGTTTAAAGGAATATGAAGATCATGCACTAAATTATTCAGCGTAACAATTCGGATAATTTCAACGGTTTGTTTCATTGTTGCAACGCTGTAACTGCTGTATACGCTGGATGTCAGTTCGGATTAACCCGCACGATGGTAAGGGTGATTATGGTTAATACTCATTGCACGGTATAGCTGTTCGATGAGCATGACACGAACCATTGGATGCGGCAAAGTTAGTTTAGATAAAGACCAATGCCATGCTGCTGCTTTACGTACCGCCTCAGAATGTCCATCTGGTCCACCAATAGCTAAAACCACATCATTGCCTTCAAGCATCCAACCTTTCATCGTTTCAGCCAGTTTTTCGGTACTGAACTCACGACCACCGACTTCTAAGGCGATCAGTACTTCATTCGATTTCATGGCATTTAAAATGCTGTCACCTTCAATTTGACGGTATTTTAAAATGTCGGCTTCTGAGTCGTTCTTGCCACGTTTGGCCATAGGCAGTTCAATGATTTGCGTTTGAACAAATGGCTGAATACGTTTGAAATAATCTTCAAAACCCGTCAGTACCCATGCTGGCATTTTTTGACCGATTGTCAGAATACGAATTTTCATACAGCGCCTGAAAGTATACAAAAGAGCATTATAACGGTTCGCTTGCACTTTGTATGTTCAGACACAATTTGCAATTGAAATCGTGTTCTGCTTGCTGTTTAAATACGCAGCATAAGCAGATTAGATCGAAGATGAAAATTGGAATAATAACAATGAAAAAAACATGGCAGGACGGTAAATTATTTTTGCTCAAGCAAGCAGCAATGCTTTCAATTTTTGCATGGTGTTCATTTGCGGCGTATGCCAACAATATTAGAACCGCTGAACCAGATAATTTAAAAGTCTATTTAGAGCAAATTATTGGTAATGAAGCTGAATATCGTAACTATAAGAACATTCAAGAGTTAAACCGGGTGTCTGCTTGGATTCGTGAGCAGATGCGTTTATTTGGTGTGAATTGTCGTTTTCAAACCTATACCGTAAACAGCCAACCATACCGTAATGTGGTCTGTCCCTTAAATGCAGGGCATAGCAACCGAGTGATCATTGGTGCGCACTACGATGTATTTGAGGAGCAGCATGGCGCTGATGATAATGCTTCTGGCGTTGCAGGTGTACTCGAAGCTGCACGGATTCTTTCGGCTGAAAAAGCGCGTTTAAAACAAAATATTGAATTTGTATTTTATACCCTTGAAGAACCGCCGTATTTTAGAACAGAGTCGATGGGCAGTTTTATCCATGCAAAATCGGTAGCAAAGGAAAAGGATAAAATTTCAGGTGTGTATATTCTTGAAATGATTGGTTATTTTGATCCGAAAGTTACCCAAGAATATCCTGTTGGACTGAAATGGATTTATCCATCGCATACGAATTTTATTGCATCGGTGGGGAACATTCAGTCTCGTGACTTAACCTCATCGTATTGTGCGGCGATGGAGTCATTGAAGCAGTTGCAATGTGAGCGCTTGATTTCACCTTCATTTATTCAGGGTGTGGATTTTTCAGACCATATGAATTATTGGCAATTTGATATGCCAGCGATGATGATCACTGATACGGCATTTTATCGTAATAAGCACTATCACACCGAGCAAGATACCCTGGATAAATTAAACTTAGACAAAATGGCTCAAGTGATCGATGGTTTAGTGAAAACCATCTTAAATTTGAAATAGCATGTCTTTAAAAACATGACATAAAAAACGCAGCCCCGAAAGCCTGTGGACTGCGATAAAAGGTCATCTACCTGGAGATGTAGATGACCATCTTGTTCCAATGATCATCACGCTTTTAGACGTGATTGGAACCAATAAAGAAACATACAGCGCGTATATCTCTCTACTATATATGTGGGATAGAGGGCGATATTTCAAGTAATAGTATTCAAATTTTGTAAGACTTTCTAATTGGCTATTCTTGATCTTGACGTCAAATTTGAAATAGTTATCCAATTAAAGGTTGTAGCTATTGTCTTGAGTCTTGTCATAGCGATGGATTTGAACGACAAGTTTAGAATATTCAGTATGAATAATGGATAAAAAAAGCCCTGTCCAAACAGGGCTTTTTTTCTTTTATTGCTAGTTGTTAGCGCTTAGTGACGAGCAGCTTTGCCACCTTCAGTTGCTTTGACAATCGGTGTCTTTGCAAGAGGTTTCGGCATATCAACCAAGGCTAGAGGTAAAATCTCATCAATCGATTTCACTGGTTTAATTTCTAGACCTTCTTTGACATTGTCTGGAATCTCAGTTAAGTCACGAACATTATCTTGTGGGATAAAGACAAGCTTGATGCCACCACGGTGAGCAGCGAGAAGTTTCTCTTTTAAACCACCAATGCGCATTGCACGGCCACCAAGACTGGTTTCACCTGTCATCGCAATATCTGGACGAATCGCAATGCCTGTAAACGCTGAAACCAGAGCAGTGGTCAGGGCCAAACCAGCAGATGGACCATCTTTCGGTGTTGCGCCTTCTGGTAAATGCACGTGTACATCAGTTTCTTCAAAGCGAATCGCTTCAATACCCAGTTCATCTGCACGGGTACGTACAACGGTCATCGCTGCTGTGATCGATTCTTTCATGACATCGCCAAGAGAACCGGTGGTAATGAACTTGCCTTTACCTTTTACTGCCGCAACTTCAATCGTTAGCAGTTCACCACCAACAGATGTCCATGCCAAGCCGTTTACACGACCCACTTCAGCTTCTTCTTCGGCCATACCGAAGTCGAATTTGTGTGGACCTAAGTAGTCAGGAAGATTTTTCGAATTCACTTCAATTTGAAGATTTTTCGCTTTCTTGCTCACTGCTTCTTTTACCACTTTACGTGCAATTTTTGACACTTCGCGTTCTAAGCTACGAACACCGGCTTCACGTGTATAACGTTGTACGATATCGCGAATAGCTTCTTCGTGAACGGTTAATTCTTTTGCACGTAGGCCATTATTCTTGATGGCTTTTGGAACAAGGTAACGTTCAGCAATATTCACTTTTTCATCTTCGGTGTAACCCGGTAGACGAATCACTTCCATACGGTCAAGCAAAGCTTCTGGAATATTCATGCTGTTTGCAGTACAGATGAACATCACTTCAGAAAGGTCTAGATCAAGATCTAAGTAGTGATCATTGAACTTGCTGTTTTGTGATGGATCTAGGACTTCAAGCAATGCTGAAGCAGGGTCTCCACGGTAGTCTTGCGCCATTTTGTCAATTTCATCGAGTAAGAACAGAGGGTTCTTTACGCCAACCTTAGACAAAGATTGCACAATTTTACCTGGCATAGCACCAATATAAGTACGACGGTGACCACGGATTTCAGCTTCATCACGTACGCCGCCAAGCGCCATACGGACAAATTCACGACCAGTTGCTTTGGCAACAGATTCACCGAGTGAAGTTTTACCTACACCTGGAGGACCAACTAAGCACAGGATTGGACCACGAAGTTTTTTTACACGTGATTGAACAGCAAGGTATTCCACAATGCGGTCTTTCACGTCGTCTAAACCATAGTGATCGGCATCAAGAATATCTTGAGCTTTCGCAAGGTTAATGCTTACTTTGCTGGCTTTGTTCCACGGCGTATCTAAAATAACTTCTAGATAGTTACGCACGACAGCCGCTTCGCTCGAAGCAGGTTGCATTGCTTTTAGCTTACGGAACTCATTTTCAGCTTTCTTGCGTACATGTTCAGGTAAATCGGCTTCAGCTAGACGTTTTTCAATTTCTGCAACGTCATCCTCACCACCGCCATTCATGTCAGAAAGTTCGCGTTGAATGACCTTCATTTTTTCATTTAAGAAGTATTCACGCTGATTCTTTTCCATTTGGCGTTTTACAGAATCATGTAAGGTTTGCTCAATTTGCTGTTCTTCTGACTGTTGTAATAAATACGTCATCAGCTCAGCTAAATGTGCTTCAAATTCATCATGCTCTAAGAATTTTTGTTTTACATCAATATTCAAAGGCACGCGTGTTGCTACGAAGAATAATAATTGTAGCAAATCATCAATTTTATTGGCTGCTGCAATCAATTCACGTGCGTTACGCAATTTTGCTTCTGCATATTGAGCAAATAAGGTGCGTAATTCTTCCACACGATTATTCTGAGTTTCTGAGTCAACAGAAACCGTCATTGGGCTTAATGAATGCTCGGCAGTCAGGTAATCATCGGTATCGATAATTTTTTCTAACTTGGCACGATATAAACCTTCAATCAGTACTTTTATACAGTTTTCATCATTCTCATGATTCACAACTTGCACAATCTTCGCGACAGTACCGTATTGATATAAATTGTCGTGATCAATTTCTTCTGTAAGCGAATCTTTTTGTGCAACTACGAATACAAGATTGTCACTGTCACGTGCGACATTGACTGCATTGATCGACTTTTCACGACCCACAAACAGTGCAATTTGCATGTGAGGATATACAACCACATCTCGTAGCGCTAAGAGCGGTAATACGCTCGGAATTGTAGTTTCCAAGCTTTCTTCATTCATAATAATCTCAGACATGGGCACTCCTAATGAGTGACAACGGTGTTGCCATGTTTTTTATAGTGATGTGTATTTTTTAAATTACAAGGGTCATGCCAATTAAAATGTGTAAAAAATGACTAAATATGTGATTTTTAAGTGTAACTCAGTGTCAAAAATATCAAATTAACGTTTGAATCTTAAAGTTTGAGATGGGCTAATAAAGCCATCTAGCGGTTGATCCCATGCCTCTCGGACCAAGGGGTCTTGAATGAGTTGAAAATCATGACCAAGTCCTAAACGGTAGGGGGTAGAGTGGGCTGTTGCTAATGTTTTATCGTAGAAGCCACCCCCCATACCAATACGTGTGCCGTACTTGTCGCAAGCGAGTAAGGGCATGATTAAAAGGTCAAGATGAGAAACATGCTTCCCACGACTTGCCATCGGTTCTTTCATACCGAGTGGGTGATGAGAAAAACGTTTGTTGATGTATTGATGACGTGAGATTTCAACCCAAACCAGTTGCTGATTCATGTTGCAAATCATGGGTAAATACACGTGTTTTTGATGCGCAAAACAGTAGTGGATGATCTTTTGAGTGTGAATTTCACCGAATGCATGTAAATACACGCCTATATGCTGACTGCTCTGAAAATGACTGAGTCTGACTAAACGCTGTAGGACTTGTTGTTCAGCTTGTCGTTGGGTCCATAGGTTTAGGCTACGACGCTGCTTGCGGAGTTGTTTACGAAGGCTGGTGATGCTGAAAGTCATGATTCATTTCAAAGTAGCACAAAATTCTCAAGGCATTTTAACTCGTTCAAGCTTAAAAGTCCGAAAAAATAGGTTTTATCTTTTTTATATAAAGCGTTCCTTAAACACTAGTTAGCTTAAGGAACGCATACTTATTTAAGGTTTTTTTATACCAAGAATTTGCACATCAACACGGCGGTCTGCTTGTAAGCAAGCTTTTAAGGCATTTCGATCTTGCACATCAAAACAACCATTGGTTACAGGCTGAGTTTCACCTGCTGAAGCGAAACTTAATTTATCAGCAGCAATCCCTTGGTTCATTAAGTAATTTTTGACAGTTAGTGCACGTTGCAATGCAAGTTGCTGATTATATTTTTCACTGCCTAAACGGTCGGTATGTCCGGTAAGCTTAATCATATCAATACGTGCATATTGGTTATTAAGTTTAGTTGCTAGTTCATTCAAGCTTGATTTACCTGCAGGAAGTAAATCGTTTAGTTTGCCACCATTAAATTTAAATAAAGAATCGGCAGCTAAGTTTATATTATCTAAACTCGGTTCAATTGGTTTTATTGCATTTTTTAGAGCATTTTCTCTAATCGGGCAATTATTAATCCTAGTGCCATCATTATTTAATATAACGGGTTTGCCGTTATTATCAACTGTAAGTAATAAGTTATTCAAAAGTGACTTTTCGTTTACACAATAGCTAACTGAATAATTTTCACAATGATTTGTACAATTTTTCACCTTAAATTGGTATTCGCCTTCTTTTAAATAAAAATCAGCAGAATTATTAATATAAAAATCACCCGCTTTAAATTCATCTATATAGAGCTTAGTTGCACATTTTTGGTTCTTAGCTTGATCATCTGCGCATAATTTTTCATCACGTTGAACATGTATTTTGTATGCATCAATCCTATTGTTTTGAAACAACAAATTATCTGGTTTTGCATACTTATTTACGCCAGGAAAAGTTGAACATGCAACAAGTGATGCGCTTAACGCAATGGTAGTGAAAGTCTTATACATAATGAATTCCGATTAATGCAATAAGGATAAACAATCGTCTAAATAATATTAAAAACATTATTTAAAGAAATATATTGAAAGAACTTTATTGAGGAAAAAATAACACTTTGTTAGACTCGTTACTAGATGTTACTAAATTAATAATGGCGAATTAATATGAAAGAATTGGTTGTAGTTGATAAAATTACTCTGAATAAGGTTAGCTTGTCTGCTAACCGTATTGTTTTGGAAGATGCATCAATAATTCAAACCAAATTACATAGAGAAGATGTTCAAGAGTTTTTACAAGACGGTAATACATTAATAATTAAATTGAAAAATGGTGAAGTAATTACCATTGAGAATTTTTTTGCACAATATGAAGACGGTTTAGTTTCTGATTTAGTTTTTGAAGATGATGAATGTGCATTCTTATGGTTCGATTTTACGAATGGTGTTGCGAGCTTTAAAGAAATTGCAGGTTTAGAAGTTTTATTACCACCAGCATCTTCTAGTTTTGGTGGGCTAGTGCCATGGTTAGTGGGTGGAGGTTTAGTTGCTGGCGGGATTGGTTTGGCTGGTGGTTCAAGTGATAGCAATTCATCAAAACCACCGGTAGAACGCCCACAAGTTGAAGTCAGCATTACGCCTGATGGTACGATTGTTCTGACCTACCCGAAGAATACCGATCCATCCACAATTACGCCTGACCAAATTACGGTTAAAGATCCAAATGGCAAAGACATCGTGGTTGAGTTTGGTACACCTGAAACTCAACCAGACGGTTCAATCACGGTAACGGGTAAAGTGCCAGAAGGTACGGACAGCACAATTACTGTCACTGTGCCAGAAGGTTCGTATGAAGATACAACGGGTAACCCAGGTCAACCGGGTACAGGTACGGGTACAGTAGATACTGAGCGTCCACAAGTTGAAGTGACTGTGACACCGAATGGTGACATCGTACTGACTTACCCTGATGACACCGATCCATCCACAATTACGCCTGACCAAATTACGGTTAAAGATCCAAATGGCAAAGACATCGTGGTTGAGTTTGGTACACCTGAAACTCAACCAGACGGTTCAATCACGGTAATGGGTAAAGTACCAGAAGGTACGGACAGCACAATTACTGTCACTGTGCCAGAAGGTTCGTATGAAGATACAACGGGTAACCCAGGTCAACCGGGTACGGGTACAGGTACAGTTGATACTGACCGTCCACAAGTTGAAGTAAGCGTGACACCAAATGGTGACATCGTATTGACTTACCCAGATGACACAGATCCGTCTTCAATCACCACTGACAAAATCACGGTTAAAGACCCTACGGGTAAAGACATCGTGGTTGACTTTGGTACACCAGTCACTCAACCAGACGGTTCAATCACGGTAACGGGTAAAGTTCCTGAAGGTGTTGATGGTTCAATTACTGTCACTGTACCTGAAGGTTCATATGAAGATGTAAATGGTAACCCAGGTGTTGAAGGTCAGGATACAACGACTGTAGATACGATTGCGCCTGAAGTTGCTGTAACGGTGACCTCTTCATCTGCGGATCATACTTCAGCAACGGCTACATTTACCTTTACAGAAAAAATTGATCCTGCAACTTTCTCTACGAATGATTTGATTGTTACGGGTGGTAAGGTAGTTGGTGCTATTACCCAAGTCGATGAGTTTACGTGGACTGTTGAACTTAAAACTGAGCCAGGTGTAACCGTATCTGTTGAAGTGAAAGATGACAGTTATAGCGATGTTGCGGGTAACACAGGTAAGGGTGATCAAGATCAATTGATTACACTCAAAATTACCGGTGTAACGCCAAATACAGATGCGAATGGCGATGATATTACTGTTATTACAGGTAAGACAGAGCCAAATAGCAAAGTGAGTGTACTCGTTCCGGGTCAAGATACACCATTAACAGTACAATCAGGCCCAGATGGTCTGTGGGAATTAACCGTTCCGGGTATTTTGAAAGATGGTAACGAAGTTTCTGCGACAACCACTTATGAAGATAAAAATGGTGATGTCGTCAGCACTGGTGATGAAGTTGAATTGCCATTCGTTTATATCGATGTTGTGGCGGGTGATGATGTCATCAATGAAACAGAATTGGCTGATTTAACTGAAACTGTAGATGGTCAAAACTTTATTACAGTGACAGGTACGATCAGTAATCCTGCTGCAGATTTGATTGTGAACTTTAATGGTACGCCTTATAGCGGTTCACAAGTGACTGTGACTCCACAAGGTCAATGGAGCATCCGTGTTCCTGTTGCAGATGTGAAAGAAAGCAACACCGTGACTGCACAAGCAACCACAGATACAGCAACGTCAAATACAGCTGAACGTCAACCTGGTTTAGATAATCAAGCACCGACTGTGACTGTTGAAATGACAGAACAAGGTCTGATTAGCATTAAATACGAATCGGATGTTAATCCTTCAACGGTTGATGTTGCAGATTATACAGTGGTTGATCAGTTCGGTAAGAAAGTTACTGTGGAATACACAGTATCTGAAGATGGCTTAACTGTTACAGGTAAAATCACAAGCCCAGTGGATGGCAAAGTGACTGTACTTGTACCAAAAGACAGTTATCAAGATTTCAGTGGTAACAATGGTACTAAAGGTTCTGCAAGTGAATCTGTTGATACAACTTCACCTACAGTAAATGTGACCATTACACCGCAAGGTGAAATTGTGGTGACTTATGAAGATGATGTTGATCCGAAGACTATTGATCCAAAAGACATCGTGGTTAAAGATCCACTAGGCAATGTGATCATTGTTGAGTTAACACCATCTGCAGATGGCTTAACGTACACAGGTCAAGTGCCAGAAGGTATTGACGGTAAGGTAACGGTTTCAGTTCCTACAAATTCATACGAAGACTTAACGGGTAATCCGGGTAAAGCTGGAACAGGCGAAGGAGATGTGGATACAGATCGTCCACAAGTTGAAGTAACGGTGACACCTGAAGGTCAAATCATCGTGACTTATCCTGAAGATACTGATCCAACGACCATTGATCCTCAAGACATTATCGTTAAAGACCCATCAGGTAATGACATCACTGTAACGTTAACACCATCAGATAATGGCTTAACCTATACAAGTAAAGTGCCTGAAGGCATCGACGGTAATGTGACTGTAGAAGTGCCTGAAGGTTCTTATGAAGACCTTACAGGCAACCCAGGTCAAGTCGGTGTCGGTGAGGGTTTTGTAGATACAGATCGCCCACAAGTTGAAGTAACCGTGACACCAAATGGTGACATTGTTTTAACTTATCCAGATGATACTGATCCATCATCGATAACTACCGACACAATTACGGTAAAAGATCCAAATGGCAATGACATCGTCGTTGAGTTTGGTACACCTGAAACTCAACCAGACGGTTCAATCACGGTAACGGGTAAAGTGCCAGAAGGTATTGAGGATAAAGTAACAGTTGAAGTTCCTCAAAACTCGTATGAAGACATTACTGGTAATCCGGGTAAAGCAGGCGAAGGCCAAGGTGATGTAGATACAGACCGTCCACAAGTTGAAGTAACGGTAACGCCTGAAGGTCAAATCATTGTTGAATATCCTACAGATACCGATCCAACGTCGATTACAACAGATAAGATTGTGGTGAAAGACCCTGAAGGTAATGAAATCACTGTGACTTTAACTCCGTCGGAAGGGGGCTTAACCTATACAGGTCAAGTTCCAGATGGTGTGGATGGAACAGTCACTGTTGAAGTTCCTGAAAATTCTTATGAAGACCTTACAGGTAACCCGGGTAAAGCTGGTGAAGGCAAAGGTGATGTCGATACTGATGGCCCTCAAGTCGAAGTGACTGTGACGCCTGAAGGTCAAATCATTGTTGAATATCCTACAGACACCGATCCAACCTCAATCACAACAGACAAGATCGTGGTGAAAGACCCTGAAGGTAATGAGATCACTGTGATTTTAACCCCGTCAGAAGGCGGCTTAACCTATACAGGTCAAGTTCCAGAAGGTGTGGATGGTACAGTAACGGTTGAAGTTCCTGAAAATTCATATGAAGACCTTACAGGTAATCCGGGTAAAGCAGGCGAAGGTAAAGGTGATGTCGATACAGACCGTCCACAAGTCGAAGTGACTGTGACGCCTGAAGGTCAAATCGTCGTAACTTATCCTGAAGATACCGATCCAACATCAATCACGAAAGATAAGATTGTGGTGAAAGACCCTGAAGGTAATGAGATCACTGTGACTTTAACACCGTCAGAAGATGGCTTAACGTATACAGGTCAAGTGCCAGAAGGTATAGACGGTACAGTAACGGTTGAAGTTCCTGAAAACTCGTATGAAGACCTTACAGGAAATCCGGGTAAAGCAGGCGAAGGCAAAGGCTCAGTGGATACAGATCGTCCACAAGTCGGTGTGGAAATCACTCCGAATGGCGATATTATCCTGACTTATCCTGAAGATACTGATCCAACGACTATTGGTACTAGCACGATTACGGTTGAAGGTCCTAAAGGCCCAATCACAGTTGAATTTGGTACGCCTGAAGTACAAACAGATGGCACTGTTGTTGTGACCGCGAAAGTCCCTGAAGGTGTTGACGGTCAAGTGACTGTTACCGTGCCAGAAGGTTCGTATGAAGACTTGATTGGCAATCCGGGTAAATTGGGTGAAACTCAAGGCAATGTCGATACTGACCGTCCAAGTGTTGAAATCACCTTAACACCACAAGGTTCGATTGTTATTCAATATGAAGACGATGTCGATCAAACTACGATTGATCCAAAAGACATCGTGATTACAGATGAAAATGGTAATCCGATTAAAGTTGAATTAACGGTATCTCCAGATGGTTTAACCCTGACAGGTCAAATTCCACCAAATGTAGATTCAAAAGTGACCGTGATCGTGCCTGAAGGCAGTTACCAAGATAAAACAGGTAATGAAGGTCAATATGATATCGACAGCAAGTTGGTTGATACTGATGTACCTGAAGTGACTGTAACGGTTGATCCGCAAGGCAATATCACCGTGACTTATCCTGAAGATACAGATCCGAAAACCATCAAACCAGATGCGATTGTGGTGAAAGATCCTACAGGGAAAGAGATCACTGTTGAGTTAACGCCATCACCAGACGGCTTAACGTATACCGCTAAAGTGCCAGAAGGTATCGATGGTAAAGTGACTGTCGATGTACCAGCAGGCTCTTATGAAGATTTGACAGGAAACCCAGGTACACCAAGTACAGGTAAATATCCTGTCGATACCATCGCGCCAACTGTTGAAATCACTTTAACGCCTACAGGCGATATCGTGGTGAAATTTGAAGATGATGTTGATCCGAAATCGATTGACCCTGAAACAATTATTATCACTGATAAAGACGGCAAACCTATTGAAGTGACGCTAACACCTTCTGAAGATGGTTTGACTTATACAGGTAAAATCCCTTCAGGTGTGGATGAGCAAATTACAGTTGAAGTTCCAACAGGTTCATACACTGACTTGGTGGGTAACCCAGGTGTAACTGATAAAGAAACTGTAGATGTAGATACCATTGCGCCAACAGTGACTGTCGATATTTTTGCTCAAGCGACTGATAGCAAAGCAACAGCGACTTTTGAATTCAGCGAGAAAATTGATCCTGCAAGCTTCAGTTCTGCTGACTTGAAAGTGACAGGTGGTCAAGTTGTGGGTCAGCCAACCTATAACGAAACCACAGGTCTATGGTCAGTTGAACTGAAAGTTGAACCAGGTCAAACAGTAACTGTTGAAGTCCTTCCTGAAAGTTATACAGATGAAGCAGGCAATAAAGGTTCAGGTGAGAGTGATCGTTTAATCACGGTTAATATCACAGCTGTTACACCAAATACCACTGAAGACGGTACGCACGTTACCGTGATTACAGGTAAAACTGAGCCGGGTCATGATGTGGTTGTGACTTTGCCTGATGGTACAGAATTACCACCAGTGAAAGCAGGTCCAGATGGTACGTGGACAACAACGACTGAACTTCCATTAAAAGATGGTGATGACTTATCTGCGTCTACAACAGACCAAGATGGCAACCCAACGAAAGACACTGTGTCTTTACCATTGATTTCGATCAATGTAATTGCGGGTGATGATGTCATTAATGAAGAAGAAATGGCTGAATTGACTGATGAAGATGGTAATTTCATTATCACCGGTACAATTTCGAACCCGAATGCGGCAATTACTGTCGATGTGAACGGTACTGAATATACTGTTGATCCTGCGGATATTACGCCTACAGGTCAGTGGACACTGAAAGTTCCTGCAACTGAAATCAAACCGGAAAACTCAATCACTGCAACTGCGAAAACAGATACAGTGACTTCAGAAGATGCGATTCGTAATCCTGGTTTAGACAATGATGCACCAACAGTTCAAATTGACATCACTCCACAAGGTGAGATCAAAGTAACATTTGCACCAGATGTCGATCCTGCAACGATTGATCCAAAAGACTTCGTGATTACAGGTCTAGACGGCAAACCAGTAGTGATTGATTTCACGCCATCTGAAGATCGTTTGACTTATACCGGTCAAGTGCCTACAGGTGTAGATACCTCGATTACAGTAAAAGTGCCTGAAGCATCTTATTCAGATAAAGCGGGTAACCCGGGTGAAGAAGGTTCTGAAACAGTTACAGTGGATACAGCTCCGCCTGTAGCAGAAGTGACTGTGACACCAGATGGTAAGATCACCATTACATATCCAGATGACACAAAACCAGACACCATTGATACCACAGGTATTATTGTGGAAGGTCCAGATGGTGAAGTGATTCCGGGTGTAACCTTTGAAGAGCAACCTGATGGTACATTTACAGCGAAAGTGCCAGAAGGCATCGATGGCGACATCGTCGTGAAAGTGCCTGCGGGTTCTTATGAAGACACTACAGGCAACTCAGGCGAACCTGTAAAACAACCAGCTACGGTAGATACAGAATCTCCAGTCGTTGATGTTCAAATCGATGAAAACGGTAAGATCACACTGACTTATCCAGAAGATACTGATCCTGACACGATTGATACGACAGGTATTGTTGTTGAAGGTCCTAAAGGCCCAATTTCTGATGTGACTTTCGAAAAACAACCAGATGGTACCTACACTGCGAAAGTACCTGAAGGTGTTGATGGCGAGATCGTTGTGAAAGTACCTGTGGGTTCTTATGAAGACACTACAGGTAACTCAGGTGAGCCAGTTGAACAACCGGGTACTGTGGATACAGATACACCAACAGCAACTGTAACCATTACTCCAGACGGTAAGATCACTGTCACTTATCCTGATGATGTCGATCCATCGACAATTACAGAAGAGTTGATCGTGGTCGAAGGTCCAAAAGGTCCAATCGAAGTACCATTTACACCACCAGTGAAACAACCAGATGGTTCATACGTGGTAACAGGTGAAGTGCCTGAAGGTACAGATGGCGAAATCGTGGTGAAAATACCTACAGGTTCTTATGAAGACACTACAGGCAACTCAGGCGAGCCAGTTGCTCAACCGGGTACTGTAGATACAGATACACCAACAGCTGAAGTCACTATTACACCTGACGGTAAGATCACAGTAACCTATCCTGATGATGTTAAACCAGACACGATTGAACAAGGTAAAATAGTTGTTGAAGGTCCAAATGGTCCAATCGAAGTACCATTTACACCAGCAGTGAAACAACCAGATGGCTCATACGTGGTAACGGGTCAAGTGCCAGAAGGCACAGATGGCGACATCATGGTGAAAGTACCTGCGGATTCTTATGAAGACACCACAGGAAATTCAGGCGAGCCTGTTGAAAAACAAGGAACGATTGATACTGAATCTCCAACGGCTGAAGTGACGATTGAGCCGAATGGTGAAATTATCGTTACATATTCACCTGATACGGATAAAACAACTATCGATCCAACTGATATTGTCGTGAAAGATAGCAAGGGCAATACCATTGTGGTTGATTTTGTTCCATCTAATGATGGCTTGACTTACACAGGTAAAGTGCCAAATGCGATTGATGAAAATATCACAGTGACTGTGCCTGAAAATAGCTTCAAAGACACCACTGGTAATGACAATACGACTTCGGTAAAAACTGACCCTGTCGATACGATTGCACCAAAAGTTGAAGTCGTGATCACGCCAGAAGGTCAAATCACACTGAAATACGAAGACGATGTTGTTCCATCGACCATTGATACCTCAAAAATTGTGATTGTTGATGGCAATGGTAAATCTGTACCTGTGACATTTACACCGAGCGAAAACGGCTTGACTCTCGTTGGTCAAGTTCCTGATGGTATTGATAGTCAAATTACTGTAACTGTACCAAGTGGTTCGTATCAAGATGAAGTGGGTAATAAAGGCGGTAAAGGCAGCACGTCAAAACCTGTCGATACTCAGTCTCCTGAAGTAGAAATCAGCATTACTCCTGACGGTAAAATCACCATTACTTATCCAGATGATGTCAATCCTGACAGCATTGAAGAAGGTAAAATTGTTGTTGAAGGTCCAAATGGTCCAATCGAAGTACCATTTACCCCACCAGTGAAACAACCTGATGGTTCATATGTGGTGACAGGTGAAGTTCCTGAAGGTACAGATGGTAATGTGACTGTTACAGTTCCAACAGACAGTTATGAAGATACCTTAGGCAATCCAGGTGAAGAGGTTGATACGACGGTTCCTGTCGATACCATTCCACCTAAAGCCGAAGTGACTGTTACACCAGATGGTAAGATCACAGTGACTTATCCAGATGATGTTGATCCAGATACGATTACAGAAGAGAAGATCATTGTTGAAGGTCCAAAAGGTCCGATCGAAGTAACGTTTACACCACCAGTGAAACAACCTGATGGCTCTTATGTGGTAACGGGTGAAGTTCCTCCGGGTGTAGATGGCACAGTAACAGTGACCGTTCCGGGTACATCTTATGAAGATGAATCAGGTAATCCAGGTGAACCTGAAACAGCGAATGGTAACGTTGATACCGATGTACCGACTGCAACGGTGACCATTTCTCCTAACGGTAACATCGTTATTCAATACCCTGACGATACCAACCCAGACTCGATTGATACATCGACGATCACCATTACAGATAAAGATGGCGATCCAGTTGTGGTTGAATTAACACCATCGACAGATGGCAAGACCTTTACAGGTAAAGTACCGAACGGAAATGATACTGATATTACGGTTAGCATTCCGACTGGTAGTTATACCGATGAAACGGGAAATCCGGGCGCTCAGGTTGATGTCACTGAACCAGTAGATACCATTGCACCTAATGTTGATATCGATATCACACCAAATGGTCAGATTACTTTAACATTTGAAGATGATACGGATCCAAGTACCATCCAAACTGGAAAAATCACAGTAACTGACAAGTCTGGTAATCCTATCGTTGTTGAATTTGTCCCAAGTCAAGATGATCCACTTGTATTGGTAGGTCGTGTTCCTGAAGGTACTGAAACTGGTATCGTGGTGACAGTTCCAGCGGGTAGTTATCAAGATGATGTAGGTAACAAAGGTACTTTAGATCAAGATTCTGCTGATGTAGATGCTGTTCCTCCAGTCGCTGAAGTAACAATTACACCAGACGGTAAGATCACAGTGACTTATCCAGATGATGTGAACCCTGACACGATTGAAGAAGGTAAAATTGTTGTTGAAGGTCCAAATGGTCCAATCGAAGTACCATTTACGCCGCCAGTGGAACAACCTGATGGTTCTTATATCGTGACTGGTGAAGTTCCTCCGGGTGTTGATGGTGACATTACAGTGACTGTCCCAACAGATGGCTATGAAGATAAATCAGGCAATCCGGGTGAGGAAGTAGATAAAACTGTCCCAGTGGACAATATCGCTCCTGAAGTTGAGACAACCCAAGTGGTTACGAGAGAAGATCAAAGTGTGACATTAACATGGGCGCATTTTGGTATTTCAGATGCAAATACAGCAAATGATCAGCTTGTTATTACAGTAACAAATCTGCCAAAAGACGGTGTATTGACAATCGTAGATGCTGCTGGGAATAAAACACCAATCATCGCGGGTCAAACACTAACTTATGCTGATATTAATGCCGGAAAAGTTGTATTTGCGCCAGATGCTAACGAAGCTTCAGCAACTGACGGCGGAGTATATGCAGGCCTAGAATTTAATGTTTCTGATGGTAAACATGTGACGTCAGGCGAGCTAGAAATTGTTGTCGATGCAGTGGCAGATAAGCCATCCTTAACTCTAGATTTATTAGATTGGAATCCAACAGTGATTAACCTTAATAAAACAACATGGAGTAATTTAGGAACTGTAAATGGCAATAATCTGACTGCCAATGGTGGATCAGGTGCTTCTAAAGATGCACTTAAGAAAGCTTTTGAATATTTATTATCTGATGCTGGGCAGACTGCATATAAAAACCAGATCGTATCAACAGGTAATACGAATTCTCTGGTTTCAGAAGGCAATATAACGGCTAAAACTGGTGTGGCAATTACAGGCTACGTATTCTTAGAAGCCGGCACTGTTTATAAATATACTGGTAAGGCTGATGATAGTGGTATGTTAATCATTGGTAATGAAGATCCTAAGCATGTGAGCTGGAAAGGTATTACATCTGTAGATAGTACATTTACTGTAGCAGAAACAGGATTCTACACATTTGATTTCTACATGCACAATGCAGAGGGTGATGGCAATTATAACTTCAAAGTGGTAGAAGAATCAGGCAAAGAGCTTGCTTATTACCCTGATCTAAAATCTGCTATTGCTGGACTTAATGACTTTTATAGTGCTACGCAACCTTCAGTTGAATGGACTGTTTCTGATTTACTTCAAAAAGATGCTACTGATAAAGACCAATATGGCTTCCATCGCCCTTACTTTAATTTAAGTGGTGAAGTGGGAGAGGATATTTCTCTTGGATTACTTAATACGAAATTGAATGACCAAGATGGTTCTGAAAACTTAACACTGAATTTCTCAGGCTTGGTTGAAGGAATGCAAATTTACGCTGTTACTGTAGATGGAACTCGAGTATTACTCGGAACTGCAGATACAAATGGTAATTTAAGTTTTGTCGCTGAAGGCATGAGTATCGAAGGTTCGAGCTTAGTGGCGATTGCACCACCAAGTTTGGTTGTTACAGGTAATTCTTTACAGTTGAATGTGAAGCTTGAATCTGTTGCAACTGAAAAATCGAATGGTTCAACTGCAAGTTCAGAACTAGAGTTCGGTGTAATTTTATATCCTGCTTCTGTAACAAACGTCGCACCTGAAATTGAAATTGAACCAGAAGTAGTCACTGTTGGTGCAGCTGTTTCCGGTCAAAAAATTGCTACATATGCTGCATCGGATGCAGATAATGATAGTCTGACCGTGACATTTGCGAATGGATCTACAGTGAGTGCCGATGGTTTCTATCAATTGTCAGTGGTTGATCAATCTGTAATCTTAACTCAGAAAGGTGCGGATCAGTTAAATTCAGGTGCTGCATTGCCTTCGATAAGTCTTCAAGTTACTGATGGTAAAATTACAACTCCTGTAACTGGCAATGCTGAACTCATTGAGTTAAAAGCAACATTAACAAGTGAAATTTCGGTATCAACGTCAACATCAGGTGGAACTGGTGGTGGTTCATCTAGTTCAGTGATTAAAGTTCCAAACCTAGGTACAATTTATAAAGATGCACAAGGTAATTATGTTTCTAATGATCTTGTTGCTGGTGCGAAAATTGTAGATATTGCTGCAGAGATGCAAGCTATTATCAATGATCCACAGTATGGTAATGATTTCAATAAAATTAACGATGCGCTAAGAATCTTTACTAATTTGAAAAGTGAAATTAACGTTTCTGAAATTATTATTATCAATTGGGAGAAAATTAACAAAGTTCTGACTCAGAATGAGCTTGGGCTTAATTTCTCAAATAGTTTCCCTAAAGACTTTGGAGGTCAAAAAGGTACTCCGAGTGATTGGATTGTATTTGATGAACCGTATTCAGGTGCAAAATATCCAGTTAATTCAATGGTCTTGAATAACTCTGATACGACCAACTATATTGATGGTTTTAACTTGAGCATTACAGGTGTCCAAAATGTAAATAGCTTCCAAATTAATATGTTGGAAGGTGTACTATTTGCAGATGGAACTCAAATTGCTAAGACAGGTGAGAAAAATCAAAATGGACAGGATCAACTTGGTGTAGTAGCTCCGGAAGCAGGCGCTCCAGAGAAAGTTTTACAATTTACTTTACATGCAGAAGTTTTAAATGATGCAGAGGCAAATGTGAATGTAAATGGTGTGAAATTTAAATCTGCTGCTCTTGATGCTCTAGTTGATGCCAAAGTTTCGGTAAATGGTATATCAGTAAGTAAAGATTCAGATGGGTATTATACTTATCAAGGCACTTCAAGTAGTCAAGTTGAAGATTTTGTCGTGAAAGTTACAGTCCCTGAAACCTCAATTCAAGATGTAAATGTACTTACAACCCAGCTCGAAACAGAGTTAGGAAACAGTAATAATGTACTTCCTATTCAGGAAACAGTGACTGCGACAACATCGTTTGCGATATTCTCATTAGAAAGTGAAAGTTTACTTATTAGTGATGATATTGTTTTCGACCTTCTTGCAGATGACAATTTGGGCGGTAATACATTAACAACCGTAAATGATTTTTCTATTGCTGACCAAATCGACATCTCATCTTTACTTTCTGACGATGCAACTGAAGCAAATCTTGCAGAGTTTGTAACGGTTGAATATGACGAAGAAACTGATTCAGCTGTGATTTCAATTGACCGTGATGGCACATCAGGTACGGAATATGAATCACAAGATCTTGTAGTCTTGCTCAATCAAACGAGCAAAGTCGAACTAGATGACCTAATCAACAATAATCAAATTATTTACTAATCATTTGATGAACTAAAAAAGCACCTTCGGGTGCTTTTTTTTGCTTCCCAAAAAGTGAATGCAGATTGAAGACTTGGTTTTAATCAACAACTCATCGGAATTAAAACAAATACGCTATATCTACACTTGTATATTGAATAAGCTTTCTTTGCGCTTAAAAAGCGACACTTATCTGATGACGTAGCTCAAAAGGTATGCATAAAAACAAATTAATGGACAATAAAAATGAAAAAGAATCTCTGGATCAGGACACTTCTTTGTATGACAGTTGCGGTGTCGCCACTTACTTTCGCAGCGACAACCACTGCACCCGTTCCACCCAATAGCCAGCAAGTCTTTTTTGTCGGCAATAACTGGGATGGTACGGTTACAGTCATCAATCCTGCAAAAAACTATCAGAAAGTTGGTGTCATCAATATGGTGCCCGACAAAAAAGAACGGCTCACTGAAATTTACCTCAATCCAGTAAAATTAATCGCCTATAGCTATATTCGAAATACGGCAGGAGAGGGAAATGATCAATTGGTCGATGACATGTATTCCACATCAGATGGCAAATCGGTGGTTGCATCACGCCCCAGTTATGCAGATGTAGTCTCGATTAACATAGCAACAGGAAAAATTAATTGGCGCACACCCGTTGAAGGATTTCGCGCAGACCATATGGCAGTTTCACCTGATGGACAGCAAGTTGCAGTATCAGCATCTTCGGGGAATGTTGTACATATAATTGATATCAACACGGGCAAAGAACTAGGACGTTTTGCGACGGGCGATAAACCACATGAAAATATCTATTTTGCCAACGGTACTAAAATCTTAAATTCAGCCATTGGTAATGTCGAAACAGCCATGGATGCATCTTGGCAAGACTTTACCAAAGGCAAACGCTACATCACGATCGCAGATGCTCAAAGCTATAAAGTCCTCAAAAAAATCGATTTTAGACCTGCTTTAGATGCCGTAGGACGTAAAGACCTGTCTAACTCAGTTCGACCGATTGTATTTAGTAAAGATGAATCCAAAATCTATGCACAAGTCTCATTTTTTAATGGCTTGGTCGAATATGATCTCAATAAAGGCAAAGTCACACGCATTGCACAGCTTCCGGGAAGTACAACTATTCCCTCTGATCGCACCAAATGGGTAAATGACTCACGTCATCATGGGCTTTCGATCAGTGGAGATGGTGAAAAACTATGTGTTGCAGGAACGATGGATGATTATGCCACCATCGTCGATCGTAAAACTTTGACCGCGGCGAAATTGATTGCTGCAGGCAAACCGTATTGGGCAACGCAAAGTCCAGATGGTAAGCGTTGTGTCATTTCTGAAAGTGCCACAGATGCAGTAACCGTGATTGATTTTGCAACAGGTGAAAAAGTCATCACAGTTCCAGTTGGCAATCACCCACAGCGTGTTCGTTTAGGTTATGCACCAGCAGGATGGGGCAGTCAGTAAAACAGTTTAAATCAAAAGAAAATGGAAAAATCAGAGTCAAATCGGCTCTGAATTTTTTAATTGAAGAACATTTAGAGATTGAATCATGTATAAGAAATGGATTGTTATCGGGTTAGTGGTTGGCTTGATTTTATTGTTGATGATTCAGTTATTAAAACCAAAGCAGCAGGAGGTTCATGAACAGCTACCGTTAGATCAACAAAAAGTGTCTGAAATACGTTCAGAGCGAACTATAGAAAATGTATTGCAGCATTCAAGTTTTAATTCCAAACAATCAATACTCGACAGTGAAACGCACTCTGAGCTATTACAGCAACGTGAACAGGTATATCAACAATTTCAGCAAATAAACACGCTAATGAGTCAGGGACAGCAGCCGAATCAAAATCAAGTACTCGCTCTACTCGAGCAACAATATAACTTGGTTAAAAAAGGTGTCGTGAAATTGGATGAAGCCATTTCATCAATTCAATATTTACGACAAATACTTCCTGAAATGGACAGAGCTTTGGATAGACAGCTAGCTAAACTGGAACAACTCAAAAAATGAATTAACTTGAATAAATACACTTTTAAACTAACCAAACTTAAATGAAATAATTAAGGGGAGAACAAAAGTAGAGTGGCGCGGAAATAGAATAGTAAATTAAAAAATGTTTTTTTAAATCAAATGCTTATAATTTAAATAAGGATTTGGAAAATAAACACTCCGAAGATGCCGCTGCAAATGTCGTGACCCTGAACCCGATGAGTTCAAGGTGGACGCGACGTACACTCGCTGGGTTTCCCACTCGAGGAGGGCATACGCTCAGAATATACAGAACACATCCATAAGTTTAAGTATCGGCAGGGGATTAGACCTAGCTGGCGAACACCTCAGAGATGTGCTCAGTATAACGAATTCAGCGTTATTGGCAAATCACCAAACACTGACAAAGTGTTTAAAATGAAGCAATCGGGCAAAGTATAATCACTAAACCACCGATTAATCAGTCAATTCTTCAACTTGTTCCAAAATATTTTGCAACAAAAGTTCGCAGTTTGCATATTCTTGCAAACTCTTATTCATTGACAGGACTTCTTGCATTAATTCAAGTGCAACCATAATGATCAGCTTACTCGGTTCCATACGTGGTGCTTTACGACGAAATTCATCGTATTTGTCATTCAGTAATTGTGCTGCGCGTTCTAAATCGGCTTGTTGGTCAGAAGTCGTTGCTAAACGGAAACTATGACCTAGAACTTTTAAATCAACTGCAATTTGTTCACTCATGATCAAACTTCCTCATTACTTTCAGTCGGATGTGCCAATTGTTGAATTTCTTGTGCATGTTGATCTTGAGCTGTACCTAAAATAGCTAAACGTTGAATAATCGCTTCAACTTTTGCTTTGGCATGTTCATTTTTTTGCAATAAACGTTCACGTTCTTGCTGCAAACCTTGAATTTCTTGTTGAGCATGACGCTGTTCATTTTGCATCTTTTCTTTAACGATACGTAGCTCATTACGTTCTGCCAAAATTTCTTGAAAACGATTTTTTAGATCAGTACAGCTTTTTTCAAGACGGCTATATCGGTCAGCCAAAGCAGTTGCATCAGTATTCAGCTGTTGAAGTTGAGCACGTGAATCAGCTAATTGCTCATTCAGCGTATCAATTTCTTCTTGTTTGGAGGTGATAATACCGTTCTTATGTACAATTTGAGCATGATGGTGCTCATCAGACGAGTTTTTCTCATCTTGTAGGGCATTATTTTCGCTTTCAAATTGCGCCAGTCGCTTTTTTAAAACGCTAATATGCGCTTGGAGACGCTGTAATTCTTCTAACATAACGTAGTCGCACAGTCTTGCAAACAAAGGTAATATATACGAAGTATAGAGATTGGATAAGCGAATGCAAGACGATATTTCAGGTTGGTCAGATTGGTCCCAGAATTTTTCTAAAATTGAAGAAATTTCAAGCCCAAGTGAGTTACATGGTCTACTCACTGGTATAGTTTGTGTGTCACAACCCCCGAGTCGTGAAGAGTGGCAACAAATTTTAGCAACGCTTGATGTAGCTGAATTAGACGAAGATGCGGTGGCATTGTTGACTGAAGAAGCAGAAGATGTAGCTCATTCACTTTCAGATGATGAACTCGACTATCTTCCTTTATTACCAGATGATGATCACTTGCTAGGTGAGCGTGTGCAAGCCTTGGCAGATTGGTGTGCAGGTGTTGTTCTTGGTTTTGGTTTAGCGGCAGGTCATCTGCGCACCAATGAACAAGAATTGATAGAGCATTTACAAGATGTTGCTTCAGTAGAATTTGAAGATTCAGATGATGATGAAGAAGGTGAAGAAAGCTATCAGGAATTATACGAATTTGTTCGTTTAATCCCAGTGAGCCTTTCTATGGGACGTACCAAAGTTGATGTTTCAGAAACACCGTTGCTACAACTGAGCGCGAAAAATTCATCGGCTCAAGTGGGTAATGTGGTTGAAATGTTCACCCCGCATCGTCCAAGCTAAGGCATTAATTTTGCTTATATCTATGTGAGGTATTACGTGTTTTTATACATGCCTCACATAGATTGAGAGATTCATATTCAATTGAATCAAAATTTAAACAATATCAGCTAGCAGGTATAAGAAGTACTTAAATGAAGAAATTAACTCAAGCGGATTTTCAAGAACGTCGAGACATCCTTGCGGGTGAAATGGGACTACGTAGTATTGCAATTATTGCCACGAGCAAAGAAGCCATGCGTAATCGCGACGCAGATTATAAATTTCGAGCTGATAGTAGTTTCTTTTATTTAACAGGTTTTGCTGAACCTGAAGCGGTTGCAGTGATTGAAACCTTTGATAGCGAAGAAGAAGGTTATAGCTATAGTTTGTTCTGCCGTGAACGTGACCGTGAAATGGAAATTTGGAATGGTTACCGTGCGGGTGTAGATGGGGCTGTAGAAGATTATGAAGCTGATGAGGCTTATGCCATTGATTTGCTTGATGAAGAAATTTTAGAAAAATTACAAAATAAAGATAAATTATTCTACCGTATTGGGCAGCAACCAGATTTTGATGCTCGTGTGGCGCAGTGGATTTCGGCAGCAAGTGGTGAATCACGTAAGGGTGCAAGTGCGCCTGCTCAAGTCATTCAACTAGATCGTATTATTGATGAAATGCGTCTGCACAAATCTGAAGATGAACTTGAAATGATGCAAATCGCATCGGATATTTCAGCAGAAGCACATACACGTGCAATGCAAACCGTTAAACCGGGCATGATGGAATATGCTTTGGAAGCTGAACTGAATTATGTGTTTGGTAAAAATGGTTGTGTACCGTCTTATAACAGCATTGTTGGTGGCGGTGAAAATGGCTGTATTTTGCACTATGTGGAAAATGACAAAGAACTCAAAGATGGTGATTTGGTACTGATTGATGCAGCATGTGAATATCAGCTGTATGCCTCAGACATTACCCGTACTTTCCCAGTCAACGGTAAATTCAGCCCTGAACAAAAAGCACTTTATAATGTTGTACTTGATGCACAAATTGCGGCGATTGATGCTGTGCGTATCGGCAACTCTTATAAAGAACCACATAATGTTGCTGTACGTATTTTAGTTCAAGGTTTATTGGATCTTGGCATTATGCAAGGAGATATTGACGAAATCATCGCAAAAGAAAGTTACCGCCAATTCTATATGCATGGTACGGGTCATTGGCTTGGTATGGATGTGCATGACGTCGGTTCATACAAGCAAGACGGTGAATGGCGTGCCTATGAAGAAGGCATGGTTGTAACGGTTGAACCGGGGCTCTATATTGCGCCTGATGATGAAAGCGTTGATGTGAAATGGCGTGGTATCGGTATTCGTATTGAAGATGATGTGGCTGTAACTAAAGCAGGTCCACGTGTTTTAACAGCTGCAGTGGTCAAGTCGGTGGAAGACATTGAAGCGCTGATGGCGCAGTAACTTGCAATGAATAAAAAAAGCCGGTCAGTTGATCGGCTTTACTTAATAAAAAAATCAGAAAAATAACGAGAAATTAATGAATGTTAAAGAAATTTGGTTAGATAAAAATACACTATTTTATAAACAATTTGATCAGATCGAAACTGTGAATATAAGCTCGTTAAAATTTGCTTATGTACAAATTTTAGGTAATGTCCCATTTCTATATGTTTTTACAGATATGCAACACTATATATCAACAGAGTTGCTTGGTTTTGATTTGGTATATCGTGAATTATCAAATATTTATAAGTTTGATGATAAAGCATTTTTTGAGGCAAGTAAGGCCAATATAGAAGATACAAAAGTAAAAATTTGGTCAAAAAAGATTGGTCGAAACTATACAATTTTGGATGAGTATTTGGCTGATGGTGATTTAGGTTATGAAGTATATTCTGAACCTAAGCAGATGATATCTTGGGATACAACGTACGAGCAGTTAGAAAAACTAGGTTTTGTTGAAGCTTATTTTGCTGAATATGGAACTCAATATTTACGGTTTATTTATAAAGTGAGAATAGAAGGAATTGTGGTTGATCAATTAGAGTTATATGCAGAAAATGTAATTTCTAATAGGCCAGTGCAAGAATTCTTTGTTGATTTATATGATGAAACTAATACCGATGCTAGTTATAAGGAACTACGTGAATTGTGGTTAGACGAGGATATTGATGTTGATCAGTATGGTTGGGAAAGGCAAGATCAATGTTATTTGAGATTTGTTTTTGCCAATGGTATCGATGCTTCAATTTGTTACACCTATGATGAAGAGTCTGGAGATGATGATGGCAGTACATCACTCCATTTTTATAATAATCGAACATATGAATATTTTTTAGAAAACAACGAATATGAAGAAAATATTGAGATTACTAAATTTATATTATTTAAAAAGAAAATTGATTTGAATGTGAATCATATTGAGCATGATGGAGTTAAGTATATTCCTAAGAAAGTAAAGGAGTTAATGGGTGAGAATAGTGGAATTTGGTTAGACTATTTGAATAAAAAAATAGGTTTTGTTGGTGTAGAACGTGCACTAATTTTAGATATTAATCAGATTAAAAACTTTTCATTTCAAAATATTTTACCAGCAAGAGGGCCAGGTTACTCAGATTTTATAGTTCACTTTAAATCTGGTGATTATTTAACCGTTTTTAATGATGATACTTTTTATTTTGATCAATTTTCAGAGCAATTGAAAAAAATGACACAAAAAAACGTTCAAATACCGGAGGCATATCCTAACTGCTAGGCTAGGTTGTTTTATTGCATATTTTTTATATTTAAAGCTCACTTGTTCATCGAAAAGTCATGAAATCAGCAAAGTCATAAATACAATATGGTCGCAACGAATTGGATTAATCTATGTATTGGGTAATGGTGTAGATCTAGATTTAAAGAGGGCAAAAAGGTGGTATCACTAGGCTGCAAATGCATTTAATGTCGATGCTCAAATACGCTTAGATAAATTAATCGAAGCTTTAAAAGCTTAATTTATTCACTTGAACAGAATGTATTCAAGAATTTGATTGTTCAGTTTTTTAGCTAACAGCATCATAGATATACGTATTAAAAGTAATGCTTAACAATGTAAAAATTCATAGCCTTGATGTAAGATAAAATCCATTACAGATTATACGTATTTTGAATGCCTCTCCTGAATTCGAATACAACATAAAAAAGGAAACAAGCATGCAGCAAGAAGTCATCATTGTGGGTGGTGGAATGGTCGGACTGAGTCTGGCATTGATGTTGGCAAAAGCAAAGATTGGCGTAAAGCTACTCGAAGCAATCAAATACCCCAATTATGATGATGCAAACCTTGCTCCATATCACTCGAGTTTTGATGCACGAAATAGCGCCTTGTCACGCCGTACGGTGCAAATTTATCAAGAACTAGGCCTCTGGGATGCTTTGCAGGAACACGCCACACCTATTTTAGAAGTGAATATTACAGAGCAAGGCAGTTTTGGTAAGGCAAGACTCAAAGCAGAACAAGAAAAAGTCGAAAGCTTTGGGCAGGTGATTGAAAATGCATGGTTAGGCCGTGTGCTGCTCACAGAAGTCAAAAAAGAACCGCTGATAGAATTAATTGACGGCGTACAAGTGACTTCGCTGACGCAGGATGCAGACCATGCCTATATTGAAGCAAAGCGTGCTGAAGAACAGCTCAAACTACAATCTAAAATTGTGATTGCAGCAGATGGCCGTGATTCATTCTGCCGTAAAGCCTTAGGTATTGGCGCATCGGTGCATGATTATGACCAAGTGGCGATTGTCACTACAGTACAAACCTCTAAACCGCATGGTCATGTCGGTTTCGAGCGTTTTAGTCCGCTTGGTCCGCTAGCGCTGCTGCCACTTCCAGGTGAATACCGTCGCTCAGTGGTTTGGCCTGTTCCTAAAGGAACTGAAGGCGAGTGGATGGGTGATGAAAATGATCAGCACTTCTTAGATGCTTTACAAGAAACCTATGGCGACCGTGCAGGTAAATTCCAAAAAACTGGTAAACGTTTCAGCTTCCCATTGTCGCAAGTACTTGCAGAGAAACAAGCAGTTGGACGTGTAGTGTTGATGGGTAATGCAGCACATACCATTCATCCAGTGGCAGGTCAGGGCTTCAATCTTTGTATGCGCGATGCCTATGTACTACGCCGTTATTTAAAAGAGCAAGTTGAAAAAAATGCAGATCTGGGTGATGCAGGTATGTTGCTTGATTATGAAAAATCGCGCCTGACCGATCAGCAGCGGGTGATTAAATTCTGTGATTCAGTTGTTCGTGGTTTTAGCAACCAGAACCCATTTTTAAAATTGATTCGCAATACTGGATTAGTTGCCTTTGACACCATTCCGGGGATTAAGCCTTTGGTCGCGAATTATGCAATGGGGCTAAAAGCATGAGTTTAAATCAAACAAATGTACTGGATGCAGTGATTGTAGGCGGTGGCTTGGTCGGTGGCTTAACGGCATTGTTATTGGCGCAAGGCGGTGTGCAGGCTACGGTATTGGATGCGGCACCTATTTTGGATGCAGAAAAAACCAAAAGTGTTGCGAATCCTCGAGTTTTGGCGCTCAGTCAAGCCACTATTCATTTACTCAAGACTGTGGGCGTTTGGGAAAAACTTGCACGTCAGCAGCCGTATACAGGCATGCAGGTATGGAATAAAAATGGCTATGGTGAAATCAATTTTGGACATGTGGCAGAGCAAACACCATCTGTTGAGCAAGCTTTAGGTTCAATGGTTGAACCAAGTGTATTGAATTTAGCCATTCAACAAAAAATGCTAGAACAGCTTGAAGACTACCGAACCCAAGTTAAGGTCAGTCGAGTTGAGCGTGGCGTTGGTGTGTGGATCATTCACCTTGCAGATGGTACCCAGCTCAAAACAAAACTGGTGATTGGTGCAGATGGTGCAAACTCATTTGTCCGTGAGCAAGCTTTCATCGATCTAGATGTGCTGGACTATAAACAAGCCGGTGTAAGCTGTGCAATTAAAACCGCCCAAACGCATCAGCATGTAGCGCGTCAAATTTTCTTAGAAACAGGACCTTTGGCATTTTTGCCGATGGCGAGTCTGAAAAAAGAAGAAAGCGGTTATTGGCAATCGATTGTGTGGACCTTACCAGATGATTATGCCGATGAATATGTGGCTTTATCCGATGTGGAATTTACTGCGTTGCTCACTCGAGAAAGTCATCACATGCTCGGTGAAGTCTTAGAAGCAACACCACGTGCCAAATTTCCATTGAAGGCACGAGCTGCGCAGCAATACGTTCATGATGGTCTGGCGTTGATTGGTGATGCGGCTCATGTGATTCATCCACTTGCAGGACAAGGCGTGAATATTGGCTGTTTAGACGCAGCAGTACTTTGCGATGTGCTTTTGACCGATAAAAAACGGGGTGTGTGGGCACATGAACAAAGTTTGAAGCGCTATGAGCACCGCCGTAAAGGGCAAAACGATGCCATGATGCATAGTATGTCCGCAATTGGTTGGTTAGAAACTACCACTTTTTCTCCTGTGGTGTGGGCGCGAAACTTTGGTTTAAAACAAGTGGAAAATCAGACTGTTCTAAAAGATGCGTTTATGGCTCAAGCCAATGGTTTGAGTATTCTAAAAGATACAATTTACGCAGCTTAGGTCAAAGTCAGATATTTTTTAGACAGTCATATAAACAAGGTTACGATTTTGATTAAAAAAGATACGATTTTTTGATTGTGGGTACTAGTCGAAATGCTCAGAGATTGCTAAATTTCTGTTAATTTAAAACCAGCCATTCGCTGGCAAACAGAAGTCATTCGCGGGGAGAACACAATGACTGATATGAACGATTATGATGATCCAGAAGATTCAGTAGTTGATGAAGATGAAGCACAAGCAGCTGAAAAAGGTGCAGGTGACGCAGCTGATTCTGCCTCTGATGGTGACACCTCTGAAGCTGAAACATTAACAGTGACTGCAAAACTAAAACAACGTCAGGCGCTTGAAGATGAAGTTGCTGCGTTCTTAGCGCGTGGTGGTCGTATTACCGAAGTCCCTCCAGACGAATCGGCAAAAGATTAAAATGAAAAAACACCACGTCATGTGGTGTTTTTTTTTGCTTCATTCGCTTGCGCGATGATGAACGTCATTCATTTTTTAACTCTGTAGCATGTTTGCTCAAGAAGTTAAGTCGTTAATAAGATGTGAAGTCGCTTCGAGCCGTCTTTGGCTTCATATATTTACGACTGATCGCGAAAATAGGATAGAACACAAAATGCAGTAAAAGCAAAAACATACAATTGATAATGAATGCAGAAATATACGGCGGTGCATGCATGGCCGCCACAGCAGCGACAAAAGATTGAAAAAGTAATACCGCACTCAAAACGACATAAGCCCAATAGCGATGCCTATCCCAAAAGTGGCTCAGTTTCAGTAAATTACCGACTACAAAATAGAGGGAACAATATCCACAGACCATCGCAATCACGCTATGATCGGCCGTCATTTGCTCGCCACTAATATAGTGCGGATAGGGTTGAATGCCAGTATAAATAATATGTGCAAGGGCGGTGAGCCAAACCAGATTAAAGAGAATGAACATCAGCGGTTTTTTGACAGACAGATTTATGGACATGTTATAAGCAACTTTTTTCATTCTATTTAAATTATTGTATGGGATAGCTTATGGAACCCGTAGGTCCCATAAGCGGTTCAAATTAAAAATAAAAAAAATTAAGCTTAATCGTTCGCTTGGGTTAATTCTAAAGCACGTTGATAGGCTACTTTCTTTTTAATTCCAGTTAAATCTGCCGCCAACTGAGAGGCAGCTTTAACGGACAAGTCTTGAAGTAAACGTGTCAGCAATTTGTCTAACTTTTCTTGCTCTAGGTCTTTTTCTTCGGTCGCACCACCAATTACCAAAACGATTTCGCCTTTTTGCTGATTGTGATCAGATTCGACAAAATGAACCAATTCACCCAAAGACATTTTTTTAATGGTTTCAAATGTTTTGGTAATTTCACGTGCAAAGCCCACAGGACGATCTGCACCAAAGACATTCGACATATCTTTTAGGCAGTCCACAATACGGTGCGGCGCTTCATAAATAATCATGGTTTGAGTTTCGTCTTTCAATTTTTCCAGTGCTAAAAGACGTTGTGACTGTTTAGAAGGTAAAAAGCCTTCGAAACTAAAACGGTCACTGGGTAGGCCGACAGCACTGAGAGCTGCAATGGCAGCACAGGCACCCGGCACAGGAATGACACGAATATTTTTTTCTTGTGCAGCACGAACCAGTTTAAAGCCAGGGTCACTGATTAATGGCGTGCCTGCATCACTGATCAGCGCCATATTTTCACCTTTTTCTAGGCGTTCAATGAGCTGGTCTATTTTGTTGCTTTCGTTATGGTCGTGACAAGCAGTTAAAGGCGTATTGATACTAAAATGTTTAAGTAATTGTGCGGAAGTTCGTGTATCCTCGGCGGCAATAATTTTAACCGACTTCAATACCTCAATTGCACGATAACTAATATCATCTAAGTGCCCGATTGGAGTTGCAACAACAAATAACTGAGCACTCATAGGTTTCTCCATGTTGGATAATAAGAACAAAATTTTGGGTCTTTGCCTTTTAAGCAGTCAGTTTACTGCTGCACAGGCAGACGTCTTGGTCATTCTACCTGAATCTGGCCCTATGGCGCGAGCCGCATCCAGTATTAAGCAAGGTTTCAATAGCGCATATCAATCATCAGATTACAAAGTACCCATTAAGTTTGTGGATTCAAATCAAAAGCAAATTGCGGCGATATTGAAGCAACAGGTAAATAAAAAAACTCAATTGGTGATTGGCCCTTTAGCACGCCAAGATGTTGAAGCACTTGTAAAAGCAAAGCCTAAAGTCCGCGTGTTGGCTTTAAATGAAACGACGAGCCAAATTCCAAACGTCTGGCAGTACAGTCTATCGAAACGGGATGATGCCCTAGCACTCCAAAAAGTCTTCGAAAAAGACAAATTAGCGGAAGTATTAGTGTTACGTCAGCCTGCAACTGAGGCAGAACATGAATTATTGCTCATGTCCTTAATCAGCCAAAGTTCAGTGCCGATTCAAGTGGTTGAACAGCTCCCAACGAAGCTGGACAAAAATCAAGGGGTGCTGTTGCTGGGCAATAATGAATGGTTAAACAGTCAAAAAAAACTACCTAAACCAAAACTATATACCGTTGCCAATGCGATTGAAGCCACAAAGCCCATTCCTGTAGGGCTGAAATTTTGTGATGCACCTGCATTGCATGACGCGCGTTGGCCTGACCTGATCCGAGCTTATGAGGAAAACCCAGTAGATATGCCATATCAACGTCTTTTAGCTTTTGGCGGAGACACATGGCATATCGCAAAACAATATTTGCAAGAACCGAAATTAAAAAGCATGGAATTTCAGGGGCGAACAGGACTAATCAAAATTAGTCAAAATAATATTCAGCGTGTTCCTCACTGCTATGAGCGAAGTAAAAAAGGCATCGTGGCGATCTCACTTTAGGGATGAAACGATGCAGCTAAACTTAGAGCAGATGAATTTGGGACAGATGAATCTGGGGCAGTGGGCAGAACGGCAAGCGCTGCGTTTGGTTGAGCAGCAAGGCTATGTACAGGTGCAACAGAATTATCATAGTCGTTATGGTGAAATTGATTTGATCGTTGCACGTGGTCAAGAATTGGTGTTTATCGAAGTTAAAGCCCGTTCGAATACCCGCTATGCCCAAGCCATCGAAAGTATCTCAATTCACAAACAACGTAAGATGATGAAGACTGCGTTGCATTTTTTAAATGAACAGTCACATTTTCAAAATTATTATTGTCGCTTTGATGCAATTTGTTTTGATTTTTATCAACACTTTGCAAAAACACTACAGCAAGACTTTTCTAAATACCCGTATCATCAGCAATGGATTGAAAATGCTTTTACTTTTGATCAAGAGTTGATTAATCTTTGATAAAACAAACTGTGTAAACGCATAGAAAAATACGTGTGGAAATTTGAGGAGTCGTGCTGAGTGGTTAAGCGTATTGCAATAACGATGCTTTGTGTCGCAAGTTTATCTGGCTGTGCGAGTTTTATTTCGAATGGAACAGGATCAGCACCTGTAGGAACTGAAAGCGGCGCACGCTCATTGGGACAAGTTTTTATTGACTCTTCCATTGTTCGAACAGCAAAAATTAATTTATATAAATTAGATAATCGTTTTAAACAGTCACGTGTCAATATTGAAAGTTTTCATGGCAATGTCTTATTGACTGGGCAAGTGCCAGATAATCATTTGAAAGAATTGGCAGAAGAAAATGTCCGTTCAATGAGTGATGTCAAAACTGTACATAACTATATTACAGTGGGTAATCAGATCAGCTATAGCACCATCATGCAAGATACTGCGGTCACTGCGAATACCCGTGGTTTGATTATGAAAGCGCCTGTGGTATCTGACAGCAAAGTACACATTCATACTGAAGATGCTGTTCTTTATGTGATGGGCCGTTTAAACAGTGCGGAAATCACAGACTTAAATCAAATCTTGCAACAAGTGGGTAATGTAACGCGAATTGTCACTTTAATCGATAATATTGATCAGAACCCAAATCCACAGGCACGTTCAATTAACTCAAGTTACACCACACCTGCTGTAGGTAATGTGCAACCTGAAGTACAAACGCCTGTAGCGATAGATCCGGATGCTGTCGATCCAAATGCTCAATAAAATGTCGGAAATGATGCTGTAAAATATGAATCAATGGTCTCTGCGGCTTCAGCAAAAAATGGATTTGGCTAAATCTTTATACCGAAATTTTCGGTTATATGATTTTGGCAGTTATGCATTAAATCGACTGACACCCAAACAAGGATATCATGTTCAAAACAATATCCCTTATGGTCTAAAAGCGCGCCATCGCCTAGATTTGTATCGCACGTCAGCACCTCGTCAGCAACGTCCACTAATCGTGTTTGTACATGGTGGAGCGTGGATGCATGGTGACAAAAAGGACTATGGATTTATTGGTGAAGCTTTTGCCAAAGAAGGCTTCGATGTTGCTGTCATCAATTACCATCTCGCACCTGAATATATTTTTCCGGCTTCAATTGATGATCTTAGCCTTGCATTAAACTATTTGACGCAGTCTCAGCATAAGTTGCAGATTGAAGTGGAAAATGTGGTGTTAATGGGACATTCGGCAGGGGCATTTAATGTCATGTCTGCACTGTATCATCCGACGCCTTATCAGCTACAAGTGAAAGAGAATATTCGTGCAATTGTGGGATTGGCAGGGCCATATCATTTTGATTATAAAGGTGATCCGATTTGTGCAGATGCCTTTGATCAAAATGTACCGTATCAACAAGTGATGCCGTATTATTTTGTTGAGCACAATCAAGTGAAGCATTATCTATTCACTGCGGATAAAGACAATATTGTTGGCCATAGCAATAGTGAAGATTTTGATCGTCGATTAAAAGCCTCAGGCAACCATAGTCAATTGATTCAAATCCCTCGTGTTGGGCACATCACGATGATTGGTTCAGTTTCGAGTCTATTTAGTCGCTTCTTTAAAACCAAAGCTGAAATCATGCGTGTACTCGATGAAATTAGTCCACCTTAATGTCTTTGGTTAAATGATTGAAAATAAAAAACCGCCAAGTATGGCGGTTTTTTTATTGCATGATTTATTTACTAAAAATAGCTACTTATAACCATGCTTCGGTGTCATCTGCAACAGCAGACCCATGGATGACATGCATAATCATCGAATGGGCGATACTTCCTTTGAATGGAATTTCAGGTAATGCATTAAATTTAAAGAAAGCCGCATCACTTATTTCTTCTTCTTGTAATTGAAGTTCACCTGAAGCATATTCTGCTTTAAAGGCGATCATTAAATTACTTGGGAAGGGCCAAGGTTGGCTTGCCAGATATTGAATATTTTTGACCTTCAGCCCAACTTCTTCTTCAGTTTCACGACGAACTGCTTCTTCTAAAGTTTCACCGACTTCAACAAAACCTGCGATCAGCCCATACATTGCCCGGACATTTTTCGCATTTTTAGCCAATAAGATTTCATCTTCACCACGGGTAATGACGGTAATGACACAGGGGTTTACACGAGGGTATTGGTGATAACCGCAAGCAGGGCAAACCATGGCATATTCTGTGGCGTGGACTTGAGTTGCTGTACCACAGTGGCTACAAAATTTATGATTACGGCGCCATTCTAAGAGTTGAATAGCACGGCTGGCTTGTTCAAATTGCTGTACATTCCAAAGTTGTAGAAGCTGGCGAATAGGAATGAGTTGTAAGCCATCAGGAATTGGCTCATTTTCAAGTAGATCACGGGCAATCACTTGATCACCCGTGCCAATATTTAAATCACTTGCGAGTTGCTCAACTTCGGGAAGTTGAAAGTTTTCATCGACCAGCAATTGCTGTTGTTTGAAGATATACGCAAGTGATAATTTAGACATTAGGCTGCTGCTGATTTCAGTTTTTCGCTACTGTCCAATGCTACCTTAAACATGCCCTGTAAAACAGGTTGTTTGTTCTTTAAATTGTCAATCAACATATCGGCGCTTGCCAATGAATCTAATGCTTGATTCACTTCATTTGCTTCAATGGCTGTTGAAGACTCAACACGTTTCAAAATGAATTGAGCTGTTGAATTCAGCGCATTTTGAGCCGCATCTGCATTGAGGAACAACATCGCACCACCAATTTCACGGAATTGAGTTGCAGTCGCTTCAAGTTGTGTCAAATCTTGGTTTTGTAAATACTGAACCAAAGATTGGCTAGCAGCATCAATTAAAACCTTGGTCTCATTTAACAGAGCAGCGTGTGCTTCATCTAAACGGTCGAGTGAAATATTCATATTATTCACACGAAGTTGTAAGCGGCTAGAAGTGTGATGACGCTCAAGCACACCAATCGAGTTCATGGCAGACAAGATATTGTTCATCAACTGCTGGGCAAAGCTTTCATCTTGTAAAATCTCAGCATTACCTAATGACGCAGCTTGACGCGACAGGTCGTTATACGCTTCATTTAAGTTCAAGACTTTGAAAATATTTGCCAATTCGTTTAATTTCGCTTGAAGTTCTTGGGTTTTTTCAGGCGTCATATTTTGATAGTTAAATTCAATATCATTACGAATTTGCGTCATTTCAGTCGTAACCAATTCACCAATGGTATGCATGGTGTCGAAGTCAGGACCATATAAATGACGACTGAAAACTTGCAATTGGGTGTCGGTAAGAAGGTCTTCACCGATATTTAATTTGCCACGAATATGATGAGAAATGTCATCTTCTTGGCTAATGTTTAGACTTAAGACATTGGCTAAATCAGAAATGGATGCTTTAAAGCGCTCAGTTCCTGCAAAATATTGAGCCATATTGCGTTCAATGCTTACCAAGGTACGTAAACGAGCATCGGTAATTAAGATTTGATCAATTTGATTAAACGCAACAAAAACCAAGTTCCAATATTGTTTGCTTGGATGTTTGTCTGAAAGACCTGCTAAATACGCACCGACCAATTTAATCGCTTGCAGATCTAGCTCAGTTTCTTCTTGTTTAATCAATTTATTCAAAGCCAACTTATACAGACGGTGAACGTATTTTGATTTTTCAAGTGCAGGAGCTTGAGGTAGGTCAAAGTCAGGAGTAATACAATCGAGTAGGGACTCAATGTGTTGGCCTTCCGACGTTAGAGGTTTACCTAAAGATAGTTCTAGACGATTAAGACTGTCCAGCAGGAATTGTGGAATTTTAACTTCACGTAGGCAGATAAATTCGATATAGCGTTTCAGCATGGTCGTGCCTTCGCTCAGTGCGATGACCTCTTGAGTGTTAATTTGCGCAGGATTCCCCATGATCTTGCGCATTAACTCTGCTGAATATTGAGCGATTTTTGCCAAACTTGGCATATCAACTAAAGCTAGTACTTGAGCACATTGTTCAAATTGAATCAGTGCATCATCAATCCCGAAAGGTAAAGTTTGATCTTCAACTAAGGTGCTGACTGCTGATTCGACTAACTTGATTGAGTTATCAACCTCATTTTTTATTATCAGCAAAGCCGTTGGATCAAAATGGATAGAGGTTTGGTAAGACATGTATCTGCACCTTTCCTAGATGTTTTATCTTGTTTATTAACCGCCCCTTAAGGCGGTCCATGTTTATGGTTTTACTATAGCGTATGTAAGAATTGTTTATATACAAAAAGTAACACGAAATTTAGATTTTATTTCGCAAAAAGGCAAGGTGTACCATGTTTTTCTTCAAATTGTTTGACCCATGTCTCATGGGCTTCAAGTTCATCTGCTGAAGGTAAAATCACGGGTAATTCAATTTCAACAGCGGCGCGGGTTTGCGAACCATCTTCATTTTGCGAGTGGGTTAGGGCATCGATATCAAAGGATACCTGACCGCCCGTCATGGCTAGGTATACGTCAGACAGGATTTCCGCATCGAGTAAGGCACCATGGAAAGTACGGTCACGTTGTGGAATTTCGTAACGACGCACTAATGCATCGAGTGAGTTTTTCTGGCCTGGATGCTTGGCTTTGGCCATAGCCAAGGTATCGGTGACTTCGCAAACTTCAGATAAGGCCATAAAACCGGCACGTTTGAACTCCATATCAAGGAAGTTCATATCGAAGGTTGCGTTATGCGCAATGATTTCTGCGCCTTTTAGATAGTCAAATAAGACATCAGCAATTTCAGCATACAGTGGTTTGTCTTTTAGAAAGTCATCACTGATTCCGTGAATATTTTCAGATTCACCGACAGGTTTTTGCGGGTTGATATAAATATGAATTGAGCTACCGGTCAGTTTGCGGTTAATCATTTCCACCGCACCGACTTCAATAATACGGTCGCCATCTTGGAAATAGAAACCTGTGGTTTCCGTATCTAAAATTAATTGTCGTGGGCCAGATACATCGACGGTTGCTGGTGTAATGACAATCATTGGATGGATTTCAGCAGCTTGCTTAGACTGTGTAGGAGCATCTGGACTCGCCGTGTCAGTTGCTTGTTGTTCTATCGTAATGTTATCAATCTGCTCTGCATTGATCGCTGTGTAAGTAGTCATTTCACGTGACGGAGCAATTTCTAGCGGCTGAGCAATTGAAGTTTCCTGACTTGAAGCTTCAACAATGCTGTCATTTGCAATCATAGCTTCTTCAGAGATTTCTTCTGCTTCATCCTCGCTATCAGCAAATTCAAGCCCAAACGGATCATTTAATAGCCAGTCGGGTTCAGCTTTTTTTTTAGGTGCTTCAGCTGTAGTTGATGCCGCTAGTTTGATCTGTTCGAGGGTTTTTTCTGCGCCTAGATTGGCCAATTGATCGGCCATTTCATTTCCCGGATGGCCTGCATGCCCTTTAATCCAGTTCCATTCAATTTCCCGACCCTGACAAGTTGCATCCAGTAATTTCCACAGATCAGGATTTTTAACATCTTTCCAGTTTTTCTTTTTCCAACCATGTATCCACTCGGTAATGCCTTGTTTGACATAGTTAGAGTCTGTCCAAATAATCAGTTTTGCATCGGACGGACAGTGTTGAATGCCTTCAATTGCAGCAGTCAATTCCATACGGTTATTGGTGGTTTCAGCTTCACCGCCGCAGAGTTTTTCTTCTCCAGTTTCACGGATGATATACGCCCCCCAACCCCCTAAGCCAGGGTTGCCTTTACATGCACCATCAACATAAAGCGTGATTGTTTGAGACATAAATCAAATCCGGAGAAAAACAAGCATTGAGAACCGTATATTGTATAACGCAAATGACAGAGAGAAATCCATTTCTGGCGATTTTTTTAATTTCTTGTAACATTTATACTGAAATAGCGTTAAATTAACGCCTTGTGTCTGTGTTCTGCTTCACTACAATGGCATATCTAAAAAATAAATTTTATATGAGTTGTCTGGATTTTTTTATGTATAAATCAACTGCGACTGTCTGGCAGCCTACGTTACCACAAATTTTTAAATTTACAGTCTTGGGTTCTGCGCTCGCAGCTCTTGGTCTGACGGGCTGTTCTTCATCGCAAACGACTAAGCAGAACTCAGCAAGTAAACAAGTTGGCTCAAACTTTCTCGATGCCAATAGTTTAGATTCACTCGAAGATTTACTTTCTGCAACAGACATGCGTGCCGTAGAAGGCGATCGCCTTTTAGTACTGAAGCATGGTGATGTCTGGAAGCGTATGACTGTGGGTTTCAAAATGGATTTGAACCACTGGGATACGCGAATTGAAGCGCAGCGTGGTTGGTTTATTTCACGTCAACCATATATTGATCGTTTAAGTGCGCGTGCGTCCCGTTATTTATATCACACGGTTAAAGAAGCAGAACGTCGTGGTTTGCCGACTGAGTTGGCGTTATTACCAGTGATTGAAAGTTCTTATGACCCAGCAGCAACCTCAAGTGCAGCCGCAGCGGGCTTATGGCAATTTATTCCAAGTACTGGACGTATTTACGGCTTAAAACAAACCTCAATGTATGATGGTCGTCGTGACGTAGTGGAATCAACGCGTGCAGCTTATGAGTTTTTAGGTGCGCTACATAACCAGTTCGGTTCGTGGGAATTGGCTTTGGCTGCATATAATGCAGGGCCGGGCCGCATTCAACAGGCGATTAACCGTAACCGTGCGGCAGGTTTGCCAACGGATTATTGGTCACTAAAACTGCCCCAAGAAACCATGAACTATGTCCCACGTTTCTTGGCTGTTGCTCAAATTATTAAAAATCCAAGTGCTTATGGCGTAAGTTTACCGCCAATTGCCAACCGTCCACACTTTCGTGAAGTGGCTGTAGGGCCTGCAAATTTAAATGAAATTGCATCTATTACCGGTTTAAGCCGTGCAGAACTCTATGCACTAAATCCCGGGCATCGTGGCGATGTGATTGACAGCAGTAGCCCAATGCGGATTTTAATTCCTGCGGATGTGAGTCCATCAGTCGATGCACGTTTGAAGAAATTACAATCAGGTGGTTCATCAGGTTATTGGGCAAGTAATTCAACTTATAACTTACCAAAAAATAATGTTGAAATAACACCGTCACGTGTTACTCCGCCGGAATTAAATAGTAAAACTATTCAGCCCGCTAAAGTGACGCCACCTACGCTTAAAACACAGCCGACAGTGACAGCTTCTGCCAAACTACCTGTAGTCGCTGCAACGGTAACGCCGAGTGTTCCATCAGGAACGAAAGGCAAAACGCCAATAGGATCATCTGCTTTGGCTGCTTTTGCATCGAATAGTGATATTCCAAGTGCGCCGCGTATTCCAGTCGCTGTAACACCTTCGACGCCTGTGAAAGCCGTGTCTGTCGAGCCACCACTCAGCGCAAATGAGCGTGAGCAAATCATGGCGGCTATTAAAGCTGAAGGTGAGACCAAAACAATAGAAGATGTATTAAAACCAGTAGCGACTAAAGCAGAACAAGAAGAAGTCGTTCAGGAAATTAAAGCTATTGCGCCGAAAGGCACTGAAATTGTCGATCCTTATGATGGCAAGATTAAGTTGACTGCGATTCAGACCAGTCAGTCAATTGCAGACCAACAAGGTAAAGAACTGACGAAAGGGTTCTCTTACCCGAAAAGCGTGGCTGAAAATACAGGTGCAGATTCGGAAGAAGCCAAACGCAACCAAGGTAAAAATGTCATTCGTACAGATTCTGAAATTGTAGTTGTACCACCTAAAGGTAAACGCAGTACTTATACAGTTTTGGCGGGCGACACATTAGCGTTGATTGCGATGAAAAATGGCGTGAATTGGCGTGATATTGCAGCTTGGAACCAAATTTCGCCAGATTCGACCTTGTATGTCGGTACGACCATCTATTTATATGATGCGAAACCGATTGTGCAAAATAATGAAGAATCGAAAGCTAAGCCTATCGCAGATAGCTATGTGGTGAAAGCAAATGACAGTCTTACAGCTGTTGCGAGTCAATTTGGTTTAAGTACGAAGCAACTCGCCGACTACAATGGTTTAACCACCACGAGTGGTTTATATGTTGGACAGAAATTATCCCTAAAAGAAACGCCTGCATCGAAAGCAAAATTGGAAGCTGACAAGAAAGCCGCTCAAGTTGTCGAAAAACCTGCAAAAGTTCAAACCAAATCCTACACGGTAAAACGTGGTGAATATCTAAAACTCATTGCAGATCGTTATGCGCTGTCAAATCAAGAGTTGGCAGATTTAACAACTGGCTTAACGGCTGGCAGTAGCTTGATGGTGGGGCAAAAAATTAATGTGCCATTACAAGCTGTAGCAGAAGTTGAGAAGCTCGAAAGCAAAGTCGTGAATCGCATTGAAAATGTCAAAGTTGATCCTGCGTATAAAGTTGAAAGCTATAAAGTGCAGCGTGGTGATACGCTTTACAGTATTGCGACGCGGTCAAAAATCAGTTTGTCAGAATTGGCGAGTCTAAATGATATGTCGGTAAATAGTGGGCTGATGGCTGGGCAAAGCATTAAAGTTCCTGCAAGTTCAACTGTTCCGGATACATATGTGGTGCAGTCTGGCGATACACTGACAGGCATTGCTAGTCGCTATGATTTAGGCATGGACTATGTCGCAAATTTAAATGGTATAGAGCGTAGTTCTGGTCTACGCGTTGGGCAGAAATTAAAATTAACAGGTGATGTCACACCGGTTAAAGTAGAAACCAAAGCTGAGGCGACCAAAATTGAAAGCAAAACCAATACACGAACGAATTCCGTTGATGCGACCGATATTCATGTGGTGAAATCAGGTGAAACGTTGGGTGTGATTGCGAAGAAATATCATCTTCAATTACGTTATTTAGCTGAATTAAATGGCCTAAATACCAATAGTGCGATTCGTGTAGGGCAGCGTTTAAAAGTAGATGGTGAACTACCTGCTGATGTAGCTAGTAAAGCAACTGAAACCAAAAAAACGGAAGCTAAATCCTCTACGAGCAATGTGAAACCAACAAATACTGAAAGCTATACTGTGAAATCAGGCGAGTCTTTAAATTCGATTGCTAGTCGGACAGGTTTAACTGTAGCAGCATTGGCTGAATTAAATAACTTGAACCCCCGTGCAGGACTGCGTGTCGGTCAAAATTTACAAGTCCCTAAAACTATCAGTGAATACCGTATTAAACGCGGCGATACGCTGATTGGTTTGGCAAGTCGCTATGGACTAGACACATCAAAACTCGCTCAAATGAATGATATGCAACCGTCTGCTCAGTTACGTATTGGTGAAGTGATTAAAGTACCGAATTAAGCAACGACTACAGGGAGTTGTCAGTGATGTTGGTGTCGTTCAAATCAGCACATCAAGCTATTGGGATTTGTGTGCTTACTCTGTTCGGTCAAAGTGTGTGGTCTGCGATACAGACCACGCCTTATATTGCGATTCATAGCACACCCAAATATGACTCTGTCAAAGTCATGCCTTATGCCAATGCTTCTGCACCCAAAGGTGGATATTTAAGTACTTCATCAAATGGGACATTTGACAATTTAAACAGTATGAATGGTAAGGGCAGTGCGGCTGAGGGGGTAAATTATTTATTTGACTCCCTTATGGATAGCTCTTTAGATGAACCCGGCGTGATGTATCCATTATTAGCTGAGAAGGTAACGTTCGACCCCGATCATACTAATTTTGTCATTTATCACTTAAATCCAAAAGCACGATTTAGTGATGGTTCAGAACTCACTGCTGAAGATGTTAAATTTAGTTTTGATACTTTTCAGACCAAGTCAAATCCAGGTTTACAAATGTATTTGGCAGATTTAGATAAAACCCAAGTGTTATCTAAATATGAAGTCAAAATGACCTTTAAGTCGGGTAATAACGCTGAAATGCCATTAATATTGGCGCAAATGCCGATTTATTCCAAAAAAGATTGGGCAAAAAAAGACTTTACTAAAATTACTATGCAGCCGATTTTAGGTTCTGGACCCTATTTACTTGATCGAATTGATTCTGGCCGTAGTATTAGTTTTAAGCGCAATCCTAATTATTGGGGACGTGATTTAGTGATTAATCGCGGACGATATAATTTTGATCATTTGAAATATGTCTATTACCGAAATTTAGATGTCGCATTTGAGGGCTTTAAATCAGGACAATATACTTTGCATGAGGAATTTACAGCACGAAAATGGGTGACGGAATATAAATTTCCGTCCATCACTGCAGGAATGGTGGTGAAGTATCGTGATAAGCATGAAAATCCAATTGCAACTCAAAGTTTTGTATTTAATACGCGTCGATCGCCTTTTAATGATATTCGTTTTCGGCAAGCTTTAACTTATACGTATGATTTTGAGTGGCAAAATAAAGCTCTGTTTTATGGTCAATACCAGCGCTTACAAAGCTATTTTTCAAATAGTGAGTTAGAAGCAAAAGGGGTGCCATCAGATGCTGAAATGCAAATTTTAAAACCATTGTTAAAGAAATTAACCCCTTTAGAGCGTAAAGGGGTGTTATCCAACTGGAAATATCCCGTTTCGGATGCTAGTGGATTTAATCGAAATAATTTATTGACTGCTCGTCAGCTATTAATAAATGCTGGTTATCGATTTAAAAATGGTCAATTATTAGACCGACATGGTCAAGCCATTCGTATTGAATTTCTCATTCACCAAGATGGCTTACAGCGAACATTAATGCCTTTTGTGCGCAATATGAAACGTTTAGGTGTGACTGTAAACATTCGCCAAGTGGACGTGCCTCAATATATAGAACGGATGCGTTCGAAAGACTTTGATATGACAACAAATGTTATGCCACAGTCGCTCAATCCGGGTAATGAGCAAGCGCAATTTTGGGGAAGTGCATCGGCGGATCAGCCTGGCAATTACAACTATGCTGGCATTAAAAGTCCGATCATTGATGAAGTCATACAACAAGTGATTCGGGCACCAAATCGTGAACAATTGGTGGTGCGTACCAAAGTATTGGATCGATTATTAAGAGCTGGGTATTATCAAATTCCAACCTATGGTAAAGGTGAAAAATGGTTTGCGTATTGGAATATGTATCAACAGCCAAAAGTAAAACCAAAATTATCAACAGGTATTGATTATTGGTGGAGTAATGAAGCGCAATCGAAAAAAGTTGCAAACTATTTGCGCCAACAATAAATACTAATGAATGACAGGGAATGTTAAAGCAACATGGGCACATATATTTTAAAAAGATTGCTCCTGATTATTCCAACATTGTTTTTCATTTTACTGATTAACTTTGTCGTGATTCAGATTGCACCGGGAGGACCTGTTGAACAAGCCATACAGCAAGCTGAGTCCTTTCAAGGTATGGGAAACACAGGTGGTGGTGAAACTGCTACGACAGGCAGTAAATACCAAGGTGCTAAAGGTCTCAGTGAAGAAATGGTGGCAAAAATAGAAGCGCAATATGGTTTCGATAAACCATTATTCGAACGTTTTTGGCTCATGTTAAAGGGCTATGTAACGCTAGATTTTGGTACCAGTTTTTTTAAAGATAAGCCTGTGACTCAGCTGCTTTGGGAAAAGCTGCCTGTATCCTTATCCCTTGGCTTGTGGAGTACCTTGCTGATCTATATGGTGTCTATTCCTTTAGGCATTAAAAAAGCCCGTCAACATGGTCTGCTATTTGATAAAAGCACGTCTATTTTATTGGCTATAGGTTACGCCATTCCTGCTTTCGCCTTCGCCATTTTACTCATTGTCTTTTTTGCAGGTGGTTCATATTTTCAGTGGTTCCCTCTACAAGGTTTAGTTTCAGAGAATTTTGGTGAGTTAAGTGTGTTTGGCAAAATTGCAGATTATTTTTGGCATATGGCGTTGCCTTTGTTTGCTATGGTAATTGGTGGTTTTGCAGGCTTAACTTATCTGACCAAATACTCTTTTATGGAAGAACTGAATAAGCAATATGTTCTTGCTGCTCGTTCTAAAGGTTTGACTGAATCACGTGTGCTGTATGGGCATGTATTTCGTAATGCAATGCTCATAGTCATTGCGGGTCTACCAGAAGCATTGATTGGGATCTTCTTTGTGGGAAATCTATTTATTGAAATTATTTTCAATTTAGATGGTCTGGGATTGTTGGGGTTTGAAGCCATCGTACAGCGTGATTATCCAGTCATTTTTGGCACCTTGTTTATTTTTACCTTGATGGGGCTGATATTAAGATTAATCAGTGATGTCATGTATCAAATGATTGATCCACGAATTAATTTTGATTCGCAGGGGGCAAAATAATGTCTCCGATCATGCAAGCACGTTTTCAACGTTTTAAAGAAAATAAATTAGGCTTTACATGCTTTATCAGTTTTGCCTTGATTTTTATGTTGTCTCTAGCTGTCGAGTTTATTGCTAATGATAAGCCGCTCTTGGTCAAATACGATGATTCTTTATATGTGCCGGTACTAAAAAGTTATCCAGAAACCGCTTTCGGTGGGGTATTTGAAACTGAGGCAGATTATAAAGATCCTGTGGTGCAGCAACTGATTGAAGATAAAGGTTGGGCTGTATGGCCACTGATTCAATTTTCCTATCAAACACCAAATTTAGAGTTGGCTGTGCCTGTGCCATCTGCACCGACTGCACAAAATTGGCTCGGTACCGATGACCAAGGACGTGATGTGCTGGCGCGTATTTTATATGGACTACGTGTGTCGCTCCTGTTTGGCTTTGCATTAACCTTCGCTTCAGCCATATTGGGCATCATCGTTGGGGCGATACAGGGCTATTATGGTGGCTGGGTAGACCTCATTGGACAACGGATTTTAGAAGTCTGGGGTGGGCTCCCGATGCTATTCATGGTGATGATTTTGGTCAGCATGTTTACGCCGAGTGTGTATTGGCTCTTTGTCATTATGCTGTTGTTTGGCTGGCCCACTTTAGTCGGCTTGGTTCGTGCAGAGTTTTTACGGGCTCGTAATTTTGACTATGTACGTGCAGCACGGAGTCTTGGTGTTACAGATAGCACCATTATGTTTCGGCATATCTTACCAAATGCGATGAGTTCGAGTTTGTCACAGCTACCTTTCATGCTTACGGCAAATATTACGGCACTCACAGCCTTAGATTTCTTAGGTTATGGCTTACCGCCTGATGCAGCGTCATTAGGTGAGTTATTGCTTCAAGGGAAAAATAATCTGAATGCACCATGGTTGGCCTTGTCGGGATTCTTTACCTTAGCGATCGTGCTGTCTTTATTGATTTACATTGGGGAGGCGACACGTGATGCATTCGATCCTAGACGTCAATAATCATCAAGTTAATGTACCTCCCATCGTATTAGCGGTTGAACATTTACATATTTCACATGCAGCACAGGTCTTGGTTGAAGACCTGAATTTTAAATTGCATGCAGGTGAAACGATAGCCATTGTTGGAGAAAGCGGTTCAGGTAAATCGATTAGCAGCCTAGCTATACTCGGTTTGTTGCCAAGTGATCTGCAGGTCACAGGCAGCGTCAGCTTGAATGGACAGAATATTCTTGGACTGTGTCCTGAGCAGCACCGAAACATTCGTGGACAGAAAATTGCCATGATTTTTCAAGAGCCGATGACGGCCTTAAATCCCTTACATCGGGTGGAAAAGATTGTTGGTGAGTCACTGTTGTTACAGGGATGGTCGAAGGCAAAAACTCGGCAGCGGGTTATAGAATTATTAAATGATGTGGGTATTTCTGATGCTGAAGATAAATTAAGACGCTATCCACATGAGTTATCAGGCGGGCAGCGTCAACGTGTCATGATTGCCATGGCATTGGCCTTAGATCCTGATATTTTAATCGCTGATGAGCCAACCACGGCTTTAGATGTCACATTGCAAGCGCAAATCTTAAATTTATTAAAGTCGCTACAACAGCAGCGTAATATGGCGATGATATTAATTAGCCATGACCTGAATTTGGTCAAGCGCTATGCAGAACATGTGATTGTGATGAATCGTGGGCAAGTGGTGGAGCAAGGTGGTGTTCAGGAAATTTTTGAGCAACCGAAGCAGGCGTATACCCAAAATTTATTAGACCATGATTTTGGTAAAGCAATACAGGTTTCGCAAACTCAAACACTTTTAGAATTACGCCAGTTAGGAGTGAAGTTCCCAGTCAAACAAGGCTTATTGAATCGCATTAAAAATTATGTCGTTGCGGTAGAAGCTTTGGATTTAACAATGGCTGAAGGTGAGTCGATCGGTATTGTTGGAGAGAGTGGTTCAGGGAAAAGCTCCCTAGCACTGGCTATTGCTCGGCTCATAGAAAGTGATGGCGAAATTATGTTAAATCAACACGCCATCAATCAACTTTCAGAAAAACAGCTCAGACCTTTACGTCGTGAATTTCAAATCGTCTTTCAAGATCCATTCAGTAGTTTAAATCCACGGCTCAATGTAGAGCAAACCATCGGCGAAGGTCTGGTCTTACAGCATTTATCTGCAAATGAAATTGCACAGCGTATAGATGAAGCTTTGCAGAAAGTTGAATTAGCCAGCTCGTTTAAGCAGCGTTATCCACATGAATTATCGGGTGGGCAACGGCAGAGAGTCGCCTTAGCACGTGCGTTGGTATTACGTCCTAAATTATTGATACTCGATGAACCCACATCGGCACTAGATCGGACGACACAAAAAGCCATCGTGAAGCTGCTACGGCGTTTGCAGCAAGAATTTAATATGAGTTATTTATTTATCAGTCACGATTTACATGTGGTCAAAGCCTTGTGCCAAAAAGTGTTGGTACTGCGCCATGCCAAAGTCATGGAGTTTCAAGACACCGCAGATCTATTTGCACGACCACAAACGGACTATACCCGTAAATTAATTGAAGCCAGCCAATACTAAAATCAAACTTATGGATATTTTGACAAGTGTCATTGTCAAAATATCCTTGACCTTTAGAAAATAATAATTAGAGTAAATATTCAGGACTTATTATTTCATTTTGGACAATGCCATGAGCCATTTAGCTGAAAGCTTTAAAATTCGTAATACCACGTTTAAAAATCGCATCATCAAAGGTGCAATGAGTGAAGCATTGGCCAATACCGCAGGCCAACCCAATCACTTACATTTTGGATTATATGAAGCTTGGGCGAAGGGTGGTTTAGGCTGTGCCATTACCGGTAATGTCATGGTGGATTTCCGTGCTAAAAATGAGCCGGGGGTTGTTGTCGCTGAAACTGAGCGAGATTTAGCACAGTTGATACAGTGGGCTGAGCTAGGGAAAAAACATGGCATGGTGCAATTGGTTCAACTTTCACATCCGGGTCGTCAATGTCCTAAAGGTTTAAATAGGGAAACGGTTGCGCCGTCCGCTGTACCATTTAGTCCGATGTTAGCTACAACTTTTGGAACACCGCGCGAACTTCGTGAAGATGAAATTTTAGATATCATTCAGCGTTTTGCACGTGCCGCACACATTTGTGAAAAGGCAGGCTTCGAAGGCGTGCAATTGCATGGTGCGCATGGTTATTTAATTAGTCAGTTCTTGTCGCCACTGACCAATAAACGTCAAGATCAGTGGGGCGGTTCAAATGAAAATCGCATGCGCTTTTTGCTTGAAATCTATAAGGCAGTTCGTGCCGCGACGACAGATGATTTCATCATTTCGGTCAAACTGAATTCTGCTGATTTCCAACGCGGCGGGATTAGCGAAACGGATGTGATTGAGGTCTTTAAAGCAATCGATTCCGCAGGGATTGATATGATTGAAATCTCGGGCGGTTCCTATGAAGCGCCAGCGATGGCGGGTGCTAAAGAAGAAAAACGTAAAGCCAGTACCATTGCTCGTGAAGCGTATTTCCTCGATTTTGCGGACAATATCCGTAAAGAAGTGAAATGCGCGTTAATGGTTACCGGTGGGTTTAGAACCGTGCAAGGCATGAATGCTGCACTAGACAGTGGAGCTTGTGATTTTATTGGTATTGCACGTCCTTTCGCTGTAGAAGTCGATTTGGCTGATCGTTTATTGGCGGGGCAGGATGTTCGTTACGGTGTGGACAAAATTAAAACTGGCATACCGATGATTGATAAAATGGCGATTATGGAAATTATTTGGTACGCCGCTCAGTTTAAATCGATTGGTGAAGGAAAACAGCCAAATCCTAAACTTTCACCGTTAAAAGTGTTTTTTAAATATCTCAAAGGCAATTTAACCGCGGTCATTAAAGGGCAAGTCAATTCACGTAAGTCAGCTTAATCAATCATTGAATTTTTAGAATCAGGGCAATCGACATATATTCATGTTATGGTTGCCTTCATTCATATCAATATTGCTTACAATAAAAATGTCTAAAATTTTAATATTAATAGTTATTCTTTCTGGGCTCAGTTCAGCCCTCTATGCCCAGTCTGTATTTCAGACGGGGGATATCATTTTTCATATCTCAAAGTCACAACAAAGTTTAAGCATTCAAAAGGCCACACATTCGCCCTATAGTCACATGGGCATGATCGTAAATAAAAATAACCAAACGTGGGTGCTTGAAGCCATTCAACCTGTGCAATACACCACTTTAAATCAATGGATCGCGCGTGGGGAGAATGCTCACTATGTGGTGAAAAGGCTCAAACAACCCTTAAATGTGCCGCAGAAAACGAAGCTGGTACAACATGCAGAAAAGTATTTGGGCAAACCCTATGATATATATTTTGAATGGGATGACCGTGCAATTTACTGTTCTGAAATTGTTTGGAAAGCTTATCAGCATGCTTTAGGAATCGAACTTTCTCCATTACAACAACTGAAACAATTTGATTTAAAACAAAATGAAGTGCAGCGCCTAATGCGGCAGCGCTATGGTCAAAATATTCCGCTGAATGAGCAGGTGATTGCCCCTAAGGCCATTTATGATTCAAAACTATTAAAAGAAATATTTAGAAATTAAGGCAATAAAAAAGCCCAAGTCGCAATGCTTGAGCTTTTTAATGAGTGGTTAAAAGCAACTCAAATATGGCGTCCCTACGGGGATTCGAACCCCGGTTACCGCCGTGAAAGGGCGATGTCCTAGGCCTCTAGACGATAGGGACAGTACAGAAAGCAAATTTTAAAACCGTTTATTTTAGTCTAAGTTTTTAGACTAAATAATGGCGTCCCTACGGGGATTCGAACCCCGGTTACCGCCGTGAAAGGGCGATGTCCTAGGCCTCTAGACGATAGGGACTTAATAAAATGTACTTCTGAAAATTGGCGTCCCTACGGGGATTCGAACCCCGGTTACCGCCGTGAAAGGGCGATGTCCTAGGCCTCTAGACGATAGGGACGTTTCAGAGGTGGGCGTATATTAGGGTGAAAATCGGGGGGTGTCAAACGCTTTTCTATAAATAAATTCAGTTTTTGTTGTTGAGTGCATAAAATTAAAACAATTTGCTAAAAATGTTTGAAAAATACATTATTTATGTCGGTTTTTTCAACACTTGTAAGATTGTAGCAATAACTTCTGGATGCGTTAAATATCCAGCAATATCGTGTGGGTGTTCAATCGATGTCTGAATTTGCTGGTTGATAATGGCGGGTTGAAAATCAAATGGTGCCTGACTCAGTGGAAAAGCGCTGAGAAAATCATCATGTGAATAAAAGTTTAACCAATCGCCTGAAATTGCATCAGGTCGCTGTAAAGGCTGAGGTAAGTGGGCTTGGATGACACGAAAAGCCAAAGGTGAGCCCAAGGTGATAAAGCGCTTTATGTTGAGTTCAGGATGTAACAGTAAAAAATGATACGCAATCACGCTACCTAATGAATGTGCAATCAACAGGGTGGGTTTCGTTTGATGTAATTGCTCATGCAGACGAGTGTGAACTGCCTGAATAAAGTGTGGATTGGATAAATAGAGATAAGTTTCGACCAAAAATTTATGCAAAAGTGTGGCATGTAATTTTGGGAAATAATTCATTAAAACTGCAAAATCGCGTAGGGCAAGATCTTTGCCGAGTGCGGTGATCGATTTGAATGACTGGCTCAATCCAATAGCATCATTGAGGGTGATGTCAGATAGATTATTTTGTACAGCGTGATGCTCAAGTACTTTTGGTGATTTTTCTGGGAGTTCAGTACGATGGATAAACGGAAAATGTGGCCACGTTTGAGGCGTCAAGGTGCTGGCTTGAAGCATATTCTGCAAATGATAACGCGTGAGTAAGTCCCCATAAAAAGGCATGCGCATATGGTGCTGTATATACGATAAAAAAGTCTCTTGATGGCTTTGCTTTAAGCCTTGAGACAACAGTGCAAGCCAATGCTGTTCGAGCGAACGTGCAGTTTGTTGCTGTTGATTCATGCCATGGATAAAGATGATCTGCATATTGCACCTCATCGACGGACCAGTTTTTATTCTACTTTTATTAAAATATAGCCATAAAAAAAGAGCAACCGAAGTTACTCTTTTATGGTGTTTGGTATGACAACGCAGATCAATCTTTGTTGTGATACAAGGTGTAGTAGCTGATATAGCACGCCACAATGAAGATCATACAGCAGATAAAGCCAGTTAACATTTCTGGGTCAAATACCATACTAATACAGGTAATCAGACAGAATACAAAACCGAGTATCGGCACGATTGGAAAGAATGGTGCAGCAAAAGCTAAATCTTTTGCAGTTTTGCCTTCTTTATACCACTGACGACGGAAGTTGAATTGGCTTAAACAAATACTCATCCACACTACCACCATGGTAAATGCAGCAACACCTAACAAGTTTTTGAAGATGGTTTCTGGTGCAAATTGCTCAGAAAGTAAGCCTGGCATACCACCGATCATGGTCACAATTACTGCAACATAAGGAATACCGCGCGAGTTCACTTTAGAGAACACCGCAGGTAATTGCTTACTATAGGATAATGACCACATCATTCGAGATGCAGCAAATAAACCTGAGTTTGCAGCAGAAAGTAGGGCTGTGATAATCACAAAGCGGATAATGTCTTCTGCATAAGGAATACCAATGTGCTGGAATACCGTTACGAAAGGTGAACTACTTACACCTTCGGCAGATAAGCCGGCTTCTTGGTGTGGTAATAATGCAGTAATAACAACAATGGTACCTACAAAGAAAATCAATAAGCGGAAAATCGCCGTGTTAATGGCTTTAGGTACATTTTTCGCTGGATCTTTGGTTTCACCCGCAGCAACACCAATCAGCTCAGTACCAGAGAATGCAAAGTTCACAATCAACATTGTAGCGAAGATTGGGAACAAGCCTTCAGGGAACCAGCCTTGTGCAGTGAGGTTGCTAAACAGCGGTGCAGCTTCATAGCCTCGATAGCCTAAAATACCAAAAATGGCCAATAGACCTAAAATAATAAAGGCTACAACGGTAATCACCTTGACTAAGGCTAGCCAAAATTCAGATTCAGCAAACCATTTAGTTGAAATCATATTCAAGCAGAATACAAAAGCACCAAAGATTAAGGTCCACATCCACATAGAACTGTCTGGGAACCATTCCTGCATTAAAAGTGCAGCAGCAGTAAATTCAGTTCCTAGCGTTACGGACCAAGTCAGCCAATACAGCCAAGTGATGGTATAACCCGTACCCGGTCCGATATAGCGTTTAGCATAAGCGCCAAATGAACCAGATTCAGGCATATGTACAGCGAGCTCGCCTAAGCAAAGCATCACCATATAGGCGATAATACCGCCTAAAAAATACGAAATAATGGCACCTACAGGCCCCGTTTGTGCAATGACTTCACCCGAACCAAGAAATAAACCAGTACCGATTGCGCCGCCAAGCGAAATCATCACCAGATGTCGAGTACTCATAGCGCGTTTTAACGGCGCAGAATTGCCCTGATGCGAAGCATCATTCGGAGAATGTGATGACTGCATAGAGAAAAAGGAGAATCAAATAATGAAGCGAGTAATTGTAGAGAAGAATGCAATGATGATGCAATCAATTAATATAAATTATAGATAAATAAACTTTAAGTTTGTCAGAGCTGACAGAAAAATTGGCGTCCCTACGGGGATTCGAACCCCGGTTACCGCCGTGAAAGGGCGATGTCCTAGGCCTCTAGACGATAGGGACGTTTTGAGGTGGGTGTATAGTACATAGCCCATCTATATTTGTCAAAATAGAGTTTCATTGTTATATTCTAAATGTATATAAATGAAACAAAAACAGAATTTTTTTAATGAAAAATAATTTTAATGAGTTTATTTCTGGAATTTTATTTGAAATCAATCAATTTAATGTGGGCAAAGTCCATCAAAGATTCTATATAGTTTTATTGAATTATTTGCATTGGTTTGACGTTTATCCAAATAATTTTTCTTCGTATATCAGTAAATCAGAGTTTGAAAGAATTATTGATGAACTTTTATTTAGGGATTTAGATGGGGAAAGTAGAATTACGTATAATCACCTCAAATCTTTAGATGATTCTCATTATTTTTTAGATATCCAGAGCTTTTTTAAATTATATTTAATCTTAAAGGTTCGAAGATATCAGTTGTCTAGTGATGATGTAGAACTTGAAAGATTAGAAAAAAAATTGGATGTATGTTTTGAGCCAATGTTGTGGAGTAAAGACAAACAAGATTTATTGGTTATTAATCGTGATTTTCCTGAATTTAAAAAACAGATGAATTCAAGTCGGGTGCTTTTGCCACTTTCATTAATAGTTTTTAACTTTACTTTTGTTGAATTAATATCTAATACAAGTTTGAGAGTATCTATCCAAATATTTCTAGCAATAGTAGCTGCGTGTCTTTTAGCTAATGTTTCTAAGGGGGCAAAATCCGAAAAGGACGCATTGGAGTTGAAAGTATGGGATTATATCTTGGTGTTGAGCGAGGATAAAAACTCATTGACGAAAAGCAGTTGAACTATTTCTTTAAATTATAATTTGTACAGTGGTTTTTGTGGATTAAACTGCTCCCACAAATCATTTTTGAATTTATATGGAAACCCTAATTTTTCTCTCATAGGGAAGAGAAATAGTTTCATAAAAAAAGGTGGCTAATGAGCCACCTTAACTATTTTATTTATCGTGATATAACCAATAATAACCTGCATAACATGCTGCCATAAAGATCAGACAGCCAATAAAGCCTGAAAGCATTTCAGGATCTGCAGCCATACTTAAACCTGTTGCGGTACAGCAGACAAAGCCAAGAATTGGAACCAGAGGGAACCATGGTGTACGGAATTTAAGCTCTGAAACGCTATGACCTTGTTTCAGCCATTGGCGACGGAAGTTAAATTGACTCCAGCAAATACTCATCCACACGATCACCATGGTGAAGGCAGCAACCCCCATCAAGTTCTTGAAGATGACATCTGCCCCAAATTGTTCTGACAATAGACCCGGTAAACCACCGATCATAGTGACCAATACAGCAATATAAGGCACACCAGTTTTGCTTAATTTGCCGAAAGCACGTGGTAATTGTTTTTGTGCGGACAGCGCCCACATCATACGTGATGCAGCATATAAACCAGAGTTAGCTGTAGACAGTAAAGCCGTAATAATGACGAAACGAATTAAGTCTTCTGCATAGGGAATGCCCATCAGGTTAAATACGGAAACGAATGGGCTACTACTTAAGCCGCCATGTCCGCCGACATTTAAACCTGCATCGGTATAGGTCAACAGTGAACTGATAACGATAATAGTGCCGACAAAGAAAATGATTAAGCGCCATACCGCAGCATGAATGGCTTTAGGCACATTCTTTTCAGGGTTTTCAGTTTCACCTGCAGCGATACCTATCATCTCCGTACCATTAAAGGCAAAGTTCACGATCAATAGCGTGGCAAACAGAGGGAACAAACCATTTGGCAGCCAACCATGTTCAGTCAGATTGTGGAACATTGGAGCTGATTCATAGCCTTGGAAAGGCACGAAACCAAAGATGCAGGCAAAACCAAGGATGATGAAAATCAATACTGTTGCAACTTTCACCATTGATAACCAAAATTCTGACTCTGCAAACGCACGTGTAGAACTTAGATTAGAGATCAGTACGCCAGCTGCAAAGATCAGTGTCCATAACCAAATAGAGGTTTGTGGAAACCATTCCTGCATCAAAATAGCCGCCGCAGTAAATTCTGTACCTAAGGTGGCAGACCAGCCCAACCAGTACATCCAAGACACCATATAACCGGTACCCGGGCCAATATAATTTGTCGCAAAAGCACCAAAAGAGCCAGAAACAGGTAAATGTACGGCAAGCTCACCCAAACAGAGCATAACCATGTAGGCGATTAGACCGCCAATAATGTAGGCAAGTACAGCGCCCAAAGGCCCAGCTTGTGAAATAACTTCACCTGAACCCATAAACAAACCAGTACCAATTGCACCACCAAGTGAGAGCATCACAAGGTGTCGAGTCGTCATCGCACGTTTAAGCGATGGACTTTTACCTTCAGCAGACGAGTGTTGCGAAGGTTCAGAGGGAGATTGCATAGTGAAAAGAAAATTGAATGAAAGGTATATTTTATGATTGAATGCAGTGAAATGATTGATAAATCGAATTTTTCTTATAATGTAATAATACTGATCTAAAATTTAAATCTTTAGCACTGACCATTGGATTAATGGTCAGGAGTTTGATACTCAGCTTCAGAAGTTGCAGGTACTTGAGTTTGTTCAGCTACAGGGGCTTTGTTGTCATCGCGGCTCACAATATACAGATAGAGTGCAGATGGAAATAAGATGGCTAAAACCAAGAGCAACTTTTTAAACATAGGGTATTCTTACATCAAAATAGATCAAGCTGAAGTATAAACAAAACCAGTCAGGCTGTAATTAATTAAAGTTTACGGTTTTTCTGTTCTAGATTGGACAGGATGACTTGGTAGATGTCAGGGTACTGTTGTTTAAAGTTCCGTTGTTGCATGATCGTAATGGTTGAGGCATTTGGCTCGACACCCAGTTTTAAAATTTTTTGGGTTAAAGCGAGTTGAGGGGAGCGACCATCAAAATGTGTATTCACTAAGTTACCATCGGTATATTTTACTGTGAGTCCGATATTCAGGAGATAATCAAAAACATCAGGCAAACCAAAACCGGCAGCTTTGTAGAGTAAATTATATGTTTCTGCACGATAGCCACGGCCGTATGTTTGATGTGTTTTTAATAATCCTAATGCATTATAAAATTCTAACTTGGCAATAATTTCTTGTTCATTAATAGAACCATTGCCATTTTTTAAAGTCCTATTGATGGTATTAAAAGTGACATCGTTTGAGCTGGGTTTGCAATTAGCAGCAATCAGTCGCTTGATATCTTGAAGTGGAAGTATAAGATGCGCTGTGTCACACATTTTTTTAACTTCTTTATTTTTCATTTTACTGCTTTGAATATTTTTATTTTCAAATTCCTGCACTATGGCTGACCAACCATATATGTTTATAAATTTATAATAACGAGATGCATCATTTGTCATCCCTTTGATCTTTTTAAAGTCGTGAATGTTTTTCACTGATGGTGCATTGGTAGCGTGATTTTGTGGCACTGGAGCATTTGCAAAGCAATGCATACTCATTAGCAGGCAGCTGGTAATAACGATGTTTTTCATGGTTTATGTGTTTTTAATAAATTGTAAACGTCAGGATGTATGGTGGAAAAGTCATTCTGTTCTATTTGTTTATAGACGCTACTATTGGGCTCGATTCCTGCATTCAGTAGTTTTTGAACCAAACTCACAGAAGGGTTACGGCCTTTGATATTGTCTAAAATTAAATTACCATCCACGCCCGTGTAATCGACACCAATACTCAGCAAATAATCAGAAACGTCTTCTAGTCCCCAACCAATTGCGTTAGATTGCAAAGAGCTTTTTTCTTCATACGGGCCAAATTTATACGTAACGTGAGTTTGTAAAACATTTTCCGATTTGTAGAATTTTAATTTTTCAATGATTTCGTTTTGATCTATTTTGCCTTCTGCATTGGTTAATGCGCCATTAATAATCATAGAGGATGAACGGCCATTGAGTGGTTTGCAATTTGCTTTAAATAAGCGTTTGGTTTGATCGACAGTACTTAGACTCAGTGCAATTTCGCAAAGTTTTTCTTTTTCCCCTTTAGGCATTTTACTTTTTAGAATGGTTCCATTTTCAAAATCACGAACGATTGACTCCCAACCGTATTTGGTTGCTGTTCGATAATACTGTATTGCTTCTTCGCTCAATTTTTTGGGTTTTTTCGCTTGTATTTGAGTGTCACGATCGTTGGTTTTGGAAATAAAAGATTCTTGGTCATCATTCAATGCTGTTTGATTTGTCTGATTGGCATCATGCTCAACAGTATTTGAAGGATTTGTCGGTAGGCTGGCTTCGGGTCTAAAAATGTAGATGAAGATACCGAGACACACTATGCACAGGCCAAAGAGTAAGATTATTTTTTTCATGTTTTATTCTATTTGAAAATGAATCAAGAGCATTTTTAGGCGCTCTTGATAGGGGAAGTTTAAAATTTAAATGTGACATCGGCAATGAACTGTCGCCCAATTTCAGATCTAAGTCTGTTGGTCGACTCACTAATACCTGGGGTGGTATAGATATTATGTCGATTGGTAATATTGTTAATGGTTAAACCGAATATTGCTTTGTAATCTTTAGCGAAATTGAAATCATAAGTGGTACGCATATCCCAACTAAATCGAGGTCTAATCGTATCTGTAGCATAGGCTTCCAACAGGACACCATCATGTTCAACTTTGTTTTTTAGTTTATACGTATCTTTATATTCAGATTTGTAGCTTAAGAAGTTATTAATCTTTAATGGTAAATTTGAAAACTCAATGTCCCAACCAAAACGAGCAGTCCAAGGCTGATTGAAATTTTCAACAGGACGTTCATTAAATTGGATGAGGCTGCCGTTAAAGATAATATCGCGATCTTCAGCAGCCGTATTACTGTTAACGTTATATGACTCAGAATAGTCTAAATAATTTTTTTCTGATTCAGTGTAATCAAAGCCAAAGTTAAACCCGTGCAGAGAGTTTTTATATACGACTGGCAGCGTATTTCTGAGTGTGAGTGTGTAAATGTCAGCTTTTGCCTTACCACTATTACTATATTCAAAATGATCGATGGTATTGCTGGTGGTTGGATCAATAAAACGATTTTTTGTGATTTCATCTTTGCTATCGCGATTCACCCATTTCAGACCAAGGTTCCAGTTTTTAACTTGGCTATTAATGGCAAACACAATTTCGTCAGCATAAGGGGTCTTTAAATTGGCACGTTGAATATTGGAATTAGCTAATATTAAATCTGATAACCCAGTTTGAGTCCAATAGTCTTCAGTTTGATTTTTTGTGCGTTTTAAATTGTATTCCAAAAATGCAAGTTGATCTTGCAGTTCAGTGGCTAAGGTATAGTTTGCATAATATCGATTCCATCCCGTAGTGAAGGACAAAAGATCATTTTTTAGCGGCTTATAGTTAAAGGCAGTACGAGGTGCAATATTTAAATTTTTCGACAAGCTGTCATAATCTGCACGTAAACCTATACGCGCTGAAAAATTATCCCAAGTCGATGTGTTTTCAATGAAGGTATGCACACGTTGTTGGTCAATATTAACTTTACCTTTTTGATAATACTTGCCATTTGTTTGATATTGGCCTTGATAGTTATTTTCATCCGTTGCTTCATCACAAAGAATATCACCTGCCGTACAGCTAATGCCTGAACTAGATGTAAAAGTCTTAGGCTGATTATACGTATAGGCATCGTTAGGCCGTTCCCATGCAACTTTAGAATAGTCATAGCCCATACCAAAGCTTAATTGTTGCATGCTGTTGCCAATCTGAATGGTATCAAACGCATTTTTTAGACTATACGAAAATGTATCTTGGTGTAATTCAATATCACTACTTGTGGCACCTTCACCAGGATTGGAACTCCAGTTTTTAGTTGGTGTTTGCTTCCAAAGAATGCCGGTAGTTGAATCATTTTCACGTGCTTGGCTTAGCGTTTGATAGCTAATATTTTGTTTTAATGTTGAATTATTGAGTTTACTTTCTAATTCACCAAAAAATGTCAGCGTTTCTGTATTGCTAATACTTTTTGAATTTATTCGCTTATCAACGAAATTTAGACTGTCCAAATCCCCTAAATCAAAGCCAAACTTCGCTTTGGTTGTGTCCGAAGGTGTATAAAAAAGGGTAGTCCCTAAGTTGATATTATTACGCTCGCTTTTGACTTTACTGCGATCTTCTAAACCACTCATTACTGGAACGATGGATTCACGTTTAGAGGCATAACTATTGATGCCCCATTGTTCAGAGAGTTTGCTGTATAGATTCAGGCTTAGGCCGTGTTTTTTATATTCTTTATTATTTGATGATGTTGGATCTTCAAACTCTGCAGCTTCTTCTTCATCGGTAAAATGATAACGTGACCAATCACTTTCCGTGTAGTCGTAAGTAAGGGAGCCGTGGATTTTGCCAATTTCAGTATTTGGGGCACAAGTTTCAGCATTAACTACACCACCTGTAAATTCGCCGTATGCTGCAGAAACATTACTATCGATCAATTCTAATTTACAAATTAAATCGGTATTTAGGGCCATCCCTTGTGAGCCACCATCTAGCTTGCCTGAATAGGAGTCGCCACTTGCCAGAGGGTCAAGGTTATTGGTGGTATTGACGCCGTTAATTACAAATTTATTTCGGTAAGTTTGCGCGCCATTAATAGAAATCTCGGATGGTCGTAGCTCAGCCTGTGAATCTGCAGAACGTTGTTCACGGCTAAACTGCACATTTGGATTAACTTTTAAAAAGTCTGTGATATTTTTTGAGCTATTCGGCGTTTTTTCTAAATCTTCTTTGGTGTAGACGGTTTTACCTACTTCTTGCTTGGCTTTGACTTCAACCTCAATAGGTGTCATCGACACCGTATTGGTTTTGATTTCTTCGGAGATCTGGCTTTCATTTGCATACGTTTGAGATGCTAAAGCAGTCAAAATTGCGATATTAAGGGGAGAATAGGCAAAGCGCATGGCTGTCAACAATTATGCAGATAAAAACGATAGCGATTATCATTAACCTTACAAGAATAATCAATAGAAATGAGAATTATTTGCAATAAATGTTTTTTTAATACACAGAAATTCAGTCAATGAGAATTAAGATAGAAATAGTGATGATTTAAGAATATTCATTCGTTATGAATATTAGAAAAAAGAAAAAGCTTGATAAGAAGTATTGGCGTCCCTACGGGGATTCGAACCCCGGTTACCGCCGTGAAAGGGCGATGTCCTAGGCCTCTAGACGATAGGGACGTTTAGAAGATGGCGGTATCTTATTGATCCGCCATCATAGTGTCAAGTAGGTGAGGGCCGAGTTTGTTCAAAATATAACAGAACAGTTCAGCGGTCTTCTGAGTATCATAAAGTGCAGAGTGTGCTTCTTTACCATCAAACTCAATACCAGCTTGAATACATGATTTTGCCAGCACAGTTTGTCCAAACATTACAGCGCTCAAAGTCACTGTATCGAATACGGAAAAACTATGGAAAGGATTTTGATTTTTTGTTCCTGTACGTGCAATAGCTGCCTGTACAAACCCTAAATCAAAATGTGCATTGTGACCCACTAAAACCGCGTGTGTGCAGTTCTGTTGGCGACGTACTTCATTTACTGCTTTGAAGATACGCTTTAATGCTGATTTTTCATCTTCAGCCATGGCCATACGCATCGGATTAAATGGATCTACACCAATAAAATCCAGTGAACGACGGTCAAGGTTGGCACCTTCAAATGGATTGATATGTGCATGGTGGGCTTCACCCGGTACAAAATTACCTTCTGTATCATACACAATAGGAATCGCTGCAATTTCCAGTAAGGCATCGGTCTGTGAATTAAAACCTGCTGTTTCGACATCGACTACAACAGGTAAGAATCCACGGAAACGTTGACCAATGACTGGTCGAGTTTCATCTGTCACACTTTTCTCCATTGGATGGTCTTACCCGCATACAACGGAATAATTTTTTCGCCATCCAAATAGTCTAAACTTTCAGGGATCACTTGATCTTCTTTTACCAAGGTAATGGTATTGGTATTTCGAGGGAGTCCGTAGAAGTCTGCACCAAAGTGGCTTGCAAAACCTTCTAAACGGTCGATTTTACCGACTTGATCAAATGCTTGAGCGTATAGCTCAATTGCTGTTGGTGCACTATAACATCCTGCACAGCCACATGCATTTTCTTTAGCATTTTTTGAGTGCGGCGCACTGTCTGTACCTAAGAAAAATTTAGGGTTCGCACTGGTCGCGACTTCGAGCAAAGTTTGCTGATGGGTTTGACGTTTTAAAATCGGTAAGCAATAGAAATGCGGTTTAATACCACCCACCAACATATCATTACGGTTAAACAATAAATGTTGCGGTGTGATTGTCGCAGCCACATTACGGTCTTGTTCTAATACAAAATGCGCAGCTTCACTGGTGGTGATGTGTTCTAGCACCAATTTTAATTTAGGGAACTGTTTTAACAGTGGAGAAAGTACTTCATCAAGGAAACGTTTTTCACGGTCAAAAATATCGACATGGTTGTGGGTCACTTCACCATGTAAGAGTAATGGCACTTGGTGCTCTTCGAGTTGCTCAATCACACCATAGACTTTACTAATGTCGCTGACACCACTGTCTGAGTTCGTGGTTGCACCTGCTGGATAGAGCTTGATGGCATTAACATGCTCAGATTCTTTAATTTTTTTAACTTCACTCGCTGGGGTGTTGTCTGTGAAATAGAGCACCATGCGCGGGTCAAAGTGAACGCCTTCAGGAACATTTGCCATGATACGTTCACGGTATGCATTTGCTTCTTCAACGGTTTTTACCGGTGGTACGGTATTTGGCATACAAATCGCGCGAGAGAATTGTTGTGCTAAATCAGGAACTGTACGCTTTAGGGCTAGACCGTCACGTAAATGTGCATGCCAATCATCTGGCTGAAGAAGAGTAATCGTGTTCACAGCGATTCCAAGCTAGGAAATAAAACAAATGATAATGCAAATAATGTGAAAATGGTAACGAGATTTCTGTACAAATGACTGAACAGATATAAATATAGAATAAAACTGTGGTATTTTTAAATGACTAAAAGAATTAGATAAATGCTTGGAAATGGAATACAAGTATAACCTTGCAAAGTTGCAATACGATAAAGAAAAAATAGAGGAACTGATTACACGGCAAACCCGTCGTGTAGGGGAAATGTTTCCTAAAAAACTGGAAACTCAATTTTGGACTTTAAGCCTCGATCGTGCGCAAACCAACATACGTCATTTTTTTTGGATGGGAGTGTTGATCTACTTTGTGCTCACGATGCTGATCATTCCCGGAGATTACTGGATAATTAATCAACAGCATTTTGTGCATGATTTTATTCGTTGTTTGGTCGGTCAGCTCAATGGTGCGCTGTGTCTTTTGGCTTTATATACCTTTGCCCGTTATGACCGTCTGAAGCCTTATTTTTCACATGCCAGTATGTTTGTAGTGTTTTGGGCTGTTATTTCAATGTCTTGGCTCACCATGACCGTGTATACCGAAGCACTTAAACATCAGGCCATGATGATCCTTTGTATGATTTACATCTTGAGCTATATTTTGACGGGGGTAAAACCGGTCCAAATGTTGATGTCTGGATTGTTGGCTGCTGTGGTCACCATGTTGATGCTTTTTTCATTAGAAGTGAAATTTGATGTGATGGTGTTGGGGCGTGTACTGATTGGAAGCTGTGTATTGGGTTTTGCAATCAGTAAGATGCTCTGTGCGCGTGAACGGATGATATTTTTGAATATGCTGCGCGCGGATATTAGTGAAAAAATCCATCGTATTCATACCACAGAGCTTTTACATTTAAGTCAGCATGATGAATTAACCAAGATTTCAAACCGACGTACTTTTGATGAAATGCTTGATACCTTTTATGAGCAATCTCGACGTAATAACACCTCGCTTGCTGTGCTATTTATCGATGTGGATCATTTTAAAAACTATAACGATTTCTACGGTCATCAAAAAGGCGATGATGTAATTTCAACCATTGCCAAAACCATTAAAAATGCCATTCGACATATGGATTTTGTGGCACGATATGGCGGAGAAGAGTTTGTGGTTTTACTACCTGAAACCGATGCACATGGCGCTTATGCGGTTGCCTCGAATATTTATAAAGCAATTGATCGTTTAGAGATTCCACACGCAAAATCTTTGGTATCCAATCATGTCACCATCAGTTTGGGAATAACCGTATATCGTGCGGAGATGCTGACCAAGGAAGAGCTATTAACGATCGCTGATCAGGCTTTATATCGTGCAAAACAGCTCGGACGGAATCAAATTTACTATCAATCGATTCGTTCAGCACATGTGGCTTAATGTTTAATAAAATTGAGAACTTCTCTGAAATCGGCAATAAAAAACCGCGCAAAATGCGCGGTTTTTTATGACTCAACAAATCTTATTTGTTTTTGTCTTTTAATTGAGGCACTGCAGAACCTGTACCTACTGCAAGTAAGCCAGAGTTTGTGTAGATACCTAATTTAGCGCGAGTATCTGTGATATCCAAGTTACGCATAGTCAATTGACCGATACGGTCAGCAGGACTAAACATAGAGTCACCTTTCTCCATAGTTAAACGCTCAGCTTCATAAGTGAGGTTAGGAGATTCAGTGTTTAGAATAGTGTAGTCATTACCACGACGAAGTTCTAAAGTCACAGTACCAGTGATTGCTTTAGCAACCCAACGCTGCGCAGTTTCACGAAGCATTAATGATTGAGAATCGAACCAACGACCTTGGTAAAGAAGACGACCTAAACGCAGACCGTTAATACGGTATTGTTCGATGGTGTCTTCGTTATGAATACCAGTCACTAAACGTTCATAAGCGATATGAAGAAGTGCCATACCCGGAGCTTCGTAGATACCACGAGATTTTGCTTCAATGATACGGTTTTCGATTTGGTCAGACATACCTAGACCATGACGACCACCGATACGGTTAGCCTCAAGAATGAACTCAACTGGGTTTTCGATGCGTTTGCCATTTAATGCAACAGGGAAGCCTTCTTCGAAAGTTACAGAAACTTCTTCAGCTTTTACTTCTACGTCATCTTTCCAGAACGCAACGCCCATGATTGGGTCTACGATTTTGATACCCGCATTAAGGTATTCAAGATCTTTTGCTTCGTGAGTCGCACCTAACATGTTTGAGTCAGTTGAGTACGCTTTCTCTTTTGACATTTTGTAGTCAAAACCATTGTCGATCAGGAACTGTGACATTTCTGCACGGCCACCTAATTCGTCAATAAAGGTTTGGTCTAACCACGGTTTGTAAATTTTAAGTGCTGGGTTAGTCAATAGACCATAACGGTAGAAACGTTCAATGTCGTTACCTTTATAAGTCGAACCGTCACCCCAGATGTTTACGTCATCTTCTTTCATTGCGGTTACAAGCATCGTACCTGTAACTGCACGACCAAGAGGAGTCGTGTTGAAATAAGGCATACCACCAGTTGAAATGTGGAAAGCGCCACATTGAATAGCCGCAATACCTTCTAAAGCAAGTTGTAAACGACAATCAACTAAGCGAGCTTTAACTGCGCCATACGCTTCCGCTTTTTTTGGAATCGCATCGTAGTCGTCTTCATCAGGTTGACCTAAGTTTGCTGTGTAAGCATAAGGTTCCGCACCTTTTTGTTTCATCCACAAAAGCGCAGCTGAAGTATCTAGACCACCAGAGAAGGCAATACCAACTTTTTTGCCAACTGGGACATTCTGCAAGATAGTTGCATTATCAGTCATTGTTAATCCTAACGATATAAATATAGGCACCGAGAATGGGTGGCCTGAAAGAATACATATATGTGCGCGATTGTAGCACTTTTCTGCACGGTTTTTCTAAAAAATCATGAGATACAAGCGATGAGGTGGAAAAAAATGATCGTTGAAATCTATTGTTGAATACTTCATCTAGTTTTTGCAGGCGGAAAATGCATTTTCTGAAAGAAATAGGATGCACATATAAAGAAATCTATTTGATTTAAATAAATGGTCATACCAATATTGGGTTGATTTGGTTTTTATTCTTTTCGCTGAAATGAGACTGAAGTCAAACAAAGCTTGGTTATTAGACTAAAGTATATTTTATAAAATCTATTCATAAATAATAATTACAAAACAATTATTTAAAAGTTGATATGGATGTTTTTAAACGGACAAATAATGTTTTTGTATTTTATATTGGTCATACCAAAAACAAGAAAAGCTTGAATGATTGAGTTGAAATAATTAAAAATTGCGGAGTATTTCAGCAATTGTATGAGTTTTTATGTCTTTGATTCTTTTATTGGTCATACCAATGAGAAAAGACCACATGCTGATATTGCTCAATAATTAAATCTTAGTAAGCATTTCAAGGAGATGACAATGCTTCAATGGCAGCAAATATATGACCCAATGGGGAATATATGGATATCAAGTTTAATTGCGCTCATTCCGATTATCTTTTTTTTCTTGGCGCTTGCTGTATTTCGTTTAAAAGGCAGTGTGGCAGGTACGATCACCGTTGTACTGGCACTTTTGGTGTCTTTATTTGCCTATGACATGCCTGCGCTTATGGCATTGGCTTCGATGGTCTACGGTTTCTTCTATGGTTTATGGCCGATTGCATGGATCATTATTGGTGCGGTGTTCCTGTATAAAATCTCTGTCAAAACAGGGCAGTTTGACATCATCCGTTCTTCGATTCTTTCGATTACTGAAGATCAACGTTTACAGATGCTGTTAGTCGGCTTTGCTTTCGGTACTTTCCTAGAAGGTGCGGCGGGATTTGGTGCCCCTGTGGCGATTACCGCAGCACTATTGGTAGGTTTAGGCTTTAAGCCTTTATATGCGGCAGGTCTTTGTCTGATCGTCAATACTGCGCCAGTGGCTTTCGGTGCGATGGGTATTCCAATTATCGTTGCTGGGCAAGTGTCTGGTGTTGATACGATGGAAATCAGTCAGATGGTTGGTCGACAGCTGCCATTTATGGTGCCGATTGTACTGTTTTGGATTATGGCGATTATGGATGGCTGGCGCGGTGTGAAGGAAACTTGGCCTGCAGTTGTGGTTGGCGCGAGTAGCTTTGCGATTGCACAGTACCTAACCTCGAACTTTGTCGGTCCTGAATTACCAGATATTACCGCGGCGATTGCCTCTTTAGTGTCATTAACGATTTTATTTAAATATTGGCAGCCTAAACATATTTTCCGCTTTGCAGATCAAGATGCGACGATGAGTGAAGATGTTGCTGCGCAAAAACAGCAAAAATATAGCTTGGGTCAAATTGCAAAAGCGTGGTCGCCATTTGCGATCTTAACGGTGATGGTTACGATCTGGAGTATTAAACCGTTTAAGGATTTATTTACTAAAGACGGTGCCTTACATGATTTGGTTATTTCGATCAAAGTGCCATTTTTACATCAATTGGTTCAAAAGATGCCGCCAGTCGTACCTGAAATGAAGGACTACGATGCCATCTATAAATTTGATTGGTTTTCGGCAACAGGTACGGCAATTGTCATTGCTGCGATCATTACCATTATTTTCTTAAAAATGAAGCCTAAAGAAGCAATTGTGACCTTTGGTGAAACTATTAATGAATTAAAAATTCCAATTTATTCGATTGGAATGGTCTTGGCTTTTGCATTTATCGCCAACTATTCAGGGATGTCGGCAACATTGGCATTGGCACTTGCGCATACAGGCCAAGCCTTTACCTTTTTCTCGCCATTTTTAGGATGGCTTGGTGTCTTCCTTACGGGTTCAGATACGTCAGCCAATGCACTATTTGCTGCATTACAGGCAACTACTGCACAGCAAATTGGTGTGCCAGAAGTATTACTCGTTGCTGCCAATACCAGTGGTGGTGTGACTGGAAAAATGATTTCTCCGCAGTCAATTGCAATTGCATGTGCGGCAGTTGGATTGGTAGGTAAAGAGTCGGATTTATTCCGTTTTACCGTAAAACACAGTATAACGTTCACAATCATGATGGGGATTTTAATCACCCTACAAGCTTATGTGTTCCCTTGGATGATTCCATAACACGCATTGTGTAACAACGTTAAGGAAAGCAGATGAAAGTCTCTGATAAAACTGTTCAAAGTCTTCGTGTATTGATTGAAGAAAGCAATATGCAAGTTGGAGATCGTCTGCCTGCTGAACGGAAACTGTGTGAACAACTTGGCGTCTCACGCACTTCTTTACGCGAAGCGATTTCTCAATTGACCAGCATGGGCGTGTTGGTCAGTAAAGTCGGTGCGGGGACTTTTTTAAAGCAATTACCAGCGACTTGGTCGAGTTATCAAATTGTGCAGCCTATCAGTAGTTTGATTAGTGAAGACCCTGCCTACCGTTTTGATGTGCAAGAGGCGCGCATTATTTTGGAAGGTGGTACTGCATGGTATGCGGCACAACGTGCTACAGCAGAGGACTTGGCACATATCCGACATTATTATGATCAGATCAATCATTTTCAGGCCTTAGGCAATGACGATGAAGCAGCGCGTGCAGATGCCAAATTTCATTTAGCAATTGCTGAAGCTTCACACAATTTAGTGTTGATTCAGATGATGCGTGGTCTATTTGATATGTTGCAATTTAATGTCGTTTTAGGTCGTCGAAAAGTTTATAGCGAAGCACACCGATTTGATCAATTGCATGATCAGCATTTTCAAGTCATGAATGCAATTGAACGTCGTGATCCTGAAGCTGCACGTAAAGCAGTCTGTGGACACATTGAGTTTGTAGTACAACAGGTGCGTATGATTGATGAAGAAGAAGCTCGACGTCAGCGTGCCAGTCGATTAAACAGGATATAAGCATGATTATTTCTTCTGCCAATGACTACCGTGAAGCGGCACGTCGTCGTTTACCGCCATTTTTATTTCATTACATCGATGGCGGGGCGTATGCCGAATATACCTTAAAGCGTAATGTAGAAGATTTATCAAAAATAGCGTTGCGTCAACGTGTGCTGAATGACATGTCACAGCTGAGTCTAGAAACCCAACTGTTTAATGAAACCTTATCGATGCCTGTGGCTCTATCACCTGTGGGTTTAACAGGGATGTATGCACGCCGCGGCGAAGTTCAAGCAGCCGTGGCTGCAGATAAAAAGGGCATTCCGTTTACGCTGTCTACAGTTTCTGTATGTCCAATTGAAGAGGTGGCGCCAGCGATTCAGCGTCCCATGTGGTTTCAGTTATATGTGCTACGTGACCGTGGCTTTATGAAAAATGCTTTAGAACGTGCCAAAGCAGCTGGCTGTTCAACTCTGGTGTTTACCGTGGATATGCCTGTTCCGGGCGCGCGTTACCGTGATGCGCACTCGGGGATGAGTGGTCCAAATGCAGCCATGCGTCGTTATATGCAGTCGTGTTTCCACCCACACTGGGCGTGGAATGTGGGGTTGTTAGGTCGTCCGCATGACTTGGGGAATATTTCTAAATACTTGGGTAAACCAACAGGTTTGGAAGATTATATCGGCTGGTTGGGCAATAACTTTGACCCATCAATTTCATGGAAAGACCTTGAGTGGATTCGTGAATTTTGGGATGGCCCGATGGTCATTAAAGGCATACTTGACCCTGAAGATGCCAAAGATGCAGTGCGTTTTGGTGCAGATGGCATTGTGGTGTCAAACCATGGTGGCCGTCAGCTCGATGGGGTTTTATCATCAGCGCGTGCATTACCGCCAATTGCAGATGCAGTAAAAGGCGATATTAAAATCCTTGCGGACTCTGGTATTCGAAATGGTTTAGATGTGGTGCGTATGCTGGCTTTGGGTGCAGATACCTGTATGCTCGGTCGTGCCTTTGTTTATGCGCTCGGTGCAGCAGGTGGTGAAGGTGTTTCCAATCTTTTAGAACTGATTGATAAAGAAATGCGTGTTGCGATGACGTTAACAGGTGCAAAAACCATTGCGGATATTACATCTGATTGTTTGGTGAAGTTAGAGAAAGAGTTGGCTGGGTGATTTGTTGAATAGGTCTCTTGGGAAAGTTATTCGTTATCAAAAAAAATTAAAAAATGAAAGTTCCCTCTCCTTGTAGGCGAGGGTTAGGGAGAGGTATTTATTGATTAATTCTCCTAACCCTCTTGTGTAGCATTGCTACTCATCCCAAAGGGAGAAGGGATATTCATTATAGATTTTAATAACAATGACTAAAAACTTTTGATATGTGCAAATAAACCTACGTTGTTTAAATTATTTAAATCAATATTTTTTTATTGCATAACAATGCAATTCCTCTTTAGCGAGGAGAGAAAATAATGAAAATGGAAAATTCTACGAGCATGCAAACTCAATCATTACAAACCATTCAAAACCTCATCAACATCGTCGGTAAGCAACACGTTTTAACTGAAGATAAAGACACACGTTTATACCGCCAAGGTCGCCGTTACGGTGCAGGAAAAGTATTGGCTGTAGTTACACCGGGCTCTTTGCTTGAGCAATGGCAAGTGCTGCAAGCGGCTGTGGATGCAAATTGTATTGTGATTATGCAAGCCGCCAATACAGGTCTGACAGGTGGTTCAACGCCGTTTGGTGATGACTATGACCGTCCTGTGGTGCTGATAAGTACACGTCGTTTGGTTGGCATCCAAGTGATTAATGAAGGCAAGCAAGTGATTTGTCTACCGGGTGCGACATTAGACAAACTTGAAAAAGATTTGCTGCCATATAATCGTGAACCTCATTCGGTGATTGGTTCTTCGTGTATTGGGGCATCGGTTTTGGGCGGCGTATGCAATAACTCAGGGGGTGCTTTGGTACGCCGCGGTCCTGCCTATACAGAGCTTGCACTGTATGCACAAGTGAATGAGTCAGGTGAGTTAGAGTTGGTCAATCATCTAGGTGTCCATCTTGGCAATACGCCTGAAGAAATCCTCACAGCGCTGGAAAATAAAAATTATCAAATCAATGACATTGTGAATAATTCAAGTTGCTGTGCATCAGATCAACGCTACTCACATGATGTTAAACAAGTCGATGAAAATACACCTGCACGTTTTAATGCAGATCCGAGTCGACTATTTGAAGCATCAGGTTCAGCAGGTAAGGTCTGCGTCTTTGCAGTACGCTTAGATACCTTTGAAAAAATTCCTAGTCAGGTGTTTTATGTGGGAACCAATTCGCAAGATGACTTAACAGAAATTCGTCGTTTTCTATTAAAAGATCTTGCACGCCTCCCGATTGCGGGTGAGTACATTCATCGCGTGGCATACGATATTGGGGCTGAATATGGAAAAGATTCTTTTGTATTTATTGAAAAATTTGGCACTGCAAAAGTTCCTGCTGCATATGCTATGAAAGATAAAGTCGATGGCTATTTAGAAAAACTGGGCTTGCGAGGTTTGTCGGATAAAGTTTTACAACTCGTCACTAAATTTATGCCGAATCATCTGCCAAAACGTATGAATGAGTTTCGTGATTTATATGAACATCATTTGATGATTCGTATTGAAAATCAGGATGTTGATCAAGTTGATGCGTATTTGAAAACGTATTTTTTAGATAAAACCTCAGGCAATTATTTTAAATGTACGGATGAAGAAGGTCGTAAGGCATTTTTACATCGTTTTGCTGTGGCAGGTGCTGCCATTCGATATCGTGATACGCATCGTTCAGAAGTGGAAGACATTGTTGCACTGGATATTGCATTACGTCGCAATGATCGTGAATGGGTAGAAACTTTGCCGAAAGCCATGGATGAGCAAATTATCCATAAACTCTATTATGGACATTTTCTTTGTCATGTTTTTCATCAAGATTATATTGTGAAAAAAGGTGTAGACCCTTTGGCAATGGAACATGCAATGTGGCATTTACTCGATGATCGTGGTGCTGAATATCCTGCAGAACACAATGTTGGGCATTTATATGTTGCTAAGCCTGCATTAAAAAATCATTATCAAAAACTGGATCCAACCAATAGCTTTAATGTCGGGATTGGACAAACCAGTAAGCTGAAACATTGGCAATAATGCTTTATAAAACAACACGCCGTGATGTGATATATCACGGCTTTTTTATGAGTGAATAATTTATGCGTCACACGGTATTGACCATAAAAGCGAAGAATATTTTCTAAATTGTCATCCCAAAATATAAAAAAACCGCTAAAGTGTTATGCAACAAGTTGCAAAGCCAAAATAAGGATTCAGCATGACAACGACTAGCTATGCAAATATTTTAAAGCCTTTACATTTGGGTTTTACCACGATTAAAAACCGTGTCGTGATGGGGTCCATGCATAGTGGGCTGGAAGATCGTTTTTATAACTATCCTAAATTGGCAGCTTATTTTGGTGAGCGTGCTAAAGGTGGTGTCGGCCTGATTATTACAGGCGGTATTTCTCCAAACCGCCAAGGTTGGCTGTTACCTGCTGGCGGTACCATGAATACTTTAGGTGATATTGCTCCACATCGCTTGGTGACCCATGCAGTACATAAACATGGTGCCAAAATTTTAATGCAAATCTTGCATGCTGGGCGTTATGGCTATCAGCCTTTTGCAGTGTCAGCAAGTCCGATTAAATCTCCGATTTCACCTTTTAAACCACGTCAATTAACGGACAAACAAATTCTTTCAACCATTGATGATTATGTCAAAACGGCAAGCCTTGCACATAAGGCCGGCTATGATGGTGTTGAAATCATGGGTTCAGAAGGCTACTTGCTGAATCAGTTTTTAAGTCGTCATGTCAACCAACGGACAGACCGTTGGGGCGGTGAAATTGAAAATCGTATGCGCCTTGCGGTTGATATTGTGAAATCAATACGTGCTGAAGTGGGTGAGAAATTTATTATCTGCTTCCGTTTGTCATTGCTCGATTTGGTTCATGATGGGAACACCATGGCAGAAGTCATTACTGTTGCTAAAGCATTGGAAGCAGCAGGTGTGACGTTATTGAACACGGGGATTGGTTGGCATGAAGCACGTATTCCGACAATTGTGACCTCAGTGCCTCGCGCAGCGTTTGTGGACTATACCGCTGAAGTCAAAAAACATGTTGCGATCCCTGTCATTGCGTCCAACCGTATCAATATGCCAGATACAGCTGAAGAAATTTTAGCTTCAGGCAAGGCAGATATGGTGCAAATGGCGCGTCCATTCTTGGCAGATCCATTTTGGGTAAATAAAACGGCGACCAACCGTGTCGATGAAATCAATACCTGTATTGCCTGTAACCAAGCCTGTTTAGATCATACTTTTAAAAATCAGCGTGCGACGTGTTTGGTCAACCCACGAGCGGCATATGAAACTGAATTAGTTTATTTAAAGACCAAAAAACCGAAGCGTATTGCAGTCGTCGGTGGTGGCGTGGCAGGCATGTCTGCAGCTACGGTTGCGGCAAGCCGAGGCCATGCGGTGACATTATTTGAAGCTGGTGCAGAGGTGGGTGGTCAATTTAATTTGGCAAAAGTCATTCCTGGCAAAGAAGAATTTCATGAAACGATTCGCTACTTTAAAGTTCAAATCGAAAAAACGGGTGTAGATTTGCGTTTAAATACGCGTGTAAACCGTGAACAGCTTGAACGTGAAGGGTTTGAGGAAGTTGTTATTGCAACAGGTGTGGTTCCACGTAGCTTAAAAATTGAAGGTAGTGATGCACCGAATGTCTTGTCTTATGCAGAAGTGCTGAAAGGCGCAGCTGTGGGCAATAAAGTTGCTGTGATTGGTGCAGGCGGCATTGGCTTTGATGTATCTGAATTTTTACTCAAACCACCACATCAGCCACAACCAATGCCTTTAGCGGATTGGCAGCGGGAGTGGGGTGTTGATCCAAATCCAAACTACATAACAGAAGGTGGTATGCAGGCTGCTGAGCTCGAACCTCCTGTTCGTGAAATCTACTTATTACAACGTAAAACAACTGCAACTGGTGCTGGGTTAGGTAAAACATCAGGCTGGGTACATCGTGCACAATTAAAGAAAAATGCGGTTCGTATGCTGCGTGGTGTTCAATACAAAGCCATTACTGATGAAGGTCTATGGGTTGAACATGCAGGGCATGATCAATTATTACGTGTAGATACAATCGTCGTTTGTGCAGGTCAGGAATCGGTGAAGCATTTGATGCCAGAACAGGGTGAGAAAACCCTTGCCAATTACCATATTATTGGTGGTGCAAAACTAGCAGCAGAGTTAGATGCGAAACGCGCAATACGTGAAGGTGCGGAGCTTGCGGCTAAACTTTAAGGATTTGGCGAAACAATATTCATTTGAATGGTTTAGTTGTAATTTTTACTTGTCAGATGAATAAAACCTCCGTATTATGGCGCACATGGAAGCGTGGCAGAGCGGTTTAATGCACCGGTCTTGAAAACCGACGAGGGCGCGAGTCCTCCGTGAGTTCGAATCTCACCGCTTCCGCCAAATTCAAAAAAGCCCCTGTAGTGATACAGGGGCTTTTTTTTGTTTTAGATTTTAATTTGAGACGGCAACCTTACTTACTAGTATTTTTTAAGGACTGTTAAAAATGAATATAAGACTTAAAATTCAGGTCAGAAATTAATACAAGGGTTGTCTAAGGTAGAATTAAAAGTAAGAGAAAAGAATGTTTATAGATTGATAGTGTTGAATTTATTTTTTAATGGCCTATTTATTTAAATCTTTCACAAGCATTGGGCAGAGCTATGATCGCTTATTTTGAAAAAATATCAATTGTATTTTATTTGATCAATTGTTTTGAAGTGTTAGCAAGGCTTGGCAAGAGAATTGAAAGTGCTATATTTAAATCACGGTAGGTCATAAAACGACGCTATCAATAAGTTGGACGGATCAATGACAGCTCGTTGAGTTTCGTAATATTTTAGTCTTAAGATATTGCAGACAATAAATCAGCACTAGCCTTCCAACATAGAGCCCGCAGCGATGCGGGCTTTTTAATGCCATTTTAGATTTGAGAATATAGTGCTTTTGTCAAACAATAATTAAATAGTCAACCTATGTTGTTGATATATAATTACTAAAGTAAAATAATTTTACATTGCCATGAAATCTAACATTTACAAAGCAGGTTGTTGCGTAAAGGTGTGATATAAAAAATGCAATTATTAAAACAAGTAGAGACGTTACCATGACACAGATGATTGACATAAAGGTAAAGGACCAATTTAGTCAGGTTTATGAAGCACAAGCTTTGGTGCGTAATCCTTCAGAAGAAGATTCAAGAGCGCTGTTTCATCGCATTGAACATATCATTATTGCAGGTGAAATCATCCTACCCAGTATAGAACTACTTTTTGAAAGTCAAAAATCGGACAGTATTTACAAGCTTTTAGAAGCTTAAATTGAATGAATAAAAAAACTCACCTTAATGGTGAGTTTTTTATTTTTAGAAATAGAACTTTAAGCTGTTTGATCTGCTTTAAATTGATTCAAAATATAAGAGAGTAACTGATATCGCGTCATCGGATTGCTTGAAGACAATTCAACGTCTTGTTTACGCACTTGAATTTCTTGAGTTAAAACACCAGCTTGAAAGCGTTGCACGATCATATGATCTTTCGATACATCATGGTCGGCCAGCACTAGTTTTGGTCCAAGGTGCAGATGTCCAATCGCATCTAGACATTGTTCAAGGCTGCTATATAGGTTGAAAAGGATGAGTGCCTGATCATTAGAATAATTGGCTAAATTCATTGTTATTATCCATGGTCAAAAATTATTGAGCAAGAATAGTGTATATGAATTGAGCAATAATAATCTGTATGGATTATTTTTCATTTAATGTCTATCTAGGTGACTTTGGTTAAATCATTGAGACAGCATAAATCTTTATGAAAAATAAGTTGGAATTCGCTTTAAATTAAAGAGGCTTGAATACAAGCGGGACATCATAACGGGCAAATTCTTCAATGATACTGCTTAAAACCAATTGAGCTTGTGGCTCAGCTGCTGTAAAGGTGAGTTCTTGGTTCGTTTGGCTGTTGAAGCACTCGACTTGTTCTATACGCCAAATCGTTTCAATGGCTGTATTTTGAATGACCACACGTCTAGGCTGTAATTCATCACTAATTTTTCGTGGCATGACATAGGTAATGGCCAATTGAACATTAGGCAATTCGTCTTGTGAGGTTAAGAAGGTAAATACCCAATTGCCAATTTTGCTGAGTTGCATTGGATTATCGAAAGAATCAAATTCTAAACAAAATTGTTGTGACATTGACATGCTCAAACGCTGGGAGGTCGGTTTAATTCTTGCGATTTTTTACTGTTGATTGACATTAGGGGAAGGTCGTATAAAACAGCAGTTAAAACCATAAAAGAAATAAGTGAATCGATAAAGTTAATAAAATTCAATTTCTTATATTGATATGTGTGAAGAATTACTCACCTCATTAAGTTGTTTTTTGAATGAGAAGTGAGGAAAAGTCTCTAAGTTAAACCAGTTGTTGCAGATTTTTTAGACTGTAATTAATTTGCTGTAATGCATGTTGTAAGAGTTTAGGTTGAATATTGGATTCATTTAGACAGGTGATCCATTGCATCTGACAGGCTTTTAATTCTGCAATGTCCGTGGCCTGTTGAATATTAAGCATTAATTTTTTTGCCATCAGCCCACAATAACGCTGTAAGTAACTGCACATAAAATTCTGTAACTCATCAAAATCGTGCTCGATGAAATCAATGATTTGTTCTGCTAATACAGAGGTGTTTGTAGTCGTGGTTTCAGGTGTGGCTTGTTTGAGTTGATGGGGTGTAGAGCCCATCGCATCCATTGGGAGGGTGTTCGTCAGTTCGTACTGTGAATGAATCTGAGGAACTTCCATCGTAGGCATTGAAACTTCATTAAAAGTCACATGTTCTTGCGCTGTGAGATCAGATGCAGGGCTAAGGTTATTGAGATCGGACGTATTGCTAGGCGCTATTTTAGGTGTATTAAAAGCAGAAAAATCGGATTTTTGAAGGCGTTGATGATCATGTGTTGTAATTGGCTGAATCAGCCCAAGTTCCATAAGTTGCTCGAGCAAGGACACTTCAGCAATCCGCTGCTGATAATGCACTGGCATTTGGTTAAAGTCATCACTACCGATTAAGAGTAGCAGACGACGTTGTCTAGCATTTAATGCGAGCTGTCGGTCTTTTAAAGTTTGAAAACCCAGCTCAGTTTTTTGATAGTTGAACATGCCTTAATTCCATAGCTCAAAAGAATTAAGGCAATCCTATGCAGTGATAATGACAGTAATATTAAGAAAATATTAAACAATCAATGATTTATAGAGTAATGACAGCAGAGTTTTCTAAAGCTTTGCGTAAATATGGGTCTAAGTCATCTTGACGTAATAGCCATTGCACATAGTCCGCAGGTAATTCTGCAATTGCGGTACCACGGTGTTTACCAAAATTAATACTGCGTGGAATGCGAGCATCTTCCGAAGCTTCGTATAATTCTTCGATGCTGTTGATTTTTAAGTGATGCACAATATGCATCAAAATATTGGCAGTTAAAATAATATCCATATCTGCGCGGTGAGCTTTACGGATCATTTCACGGGCTTTTTCACTGCCTTTGGTGATCATATATATCAAGGCAGAAATATTATGCGCTTCTGCATCAGGCCATACTCGACGAGCTAGCGCAAGGGTACAAATGGCTTTGATTTTTGAACTATCTACACCGCATTTTTCGAGCGCTCGAATATCGTAGTCGATATTATGCCCAATGATATATGTCGTCTCTGATGGGAGTTCAAAACTGCTGTAGTGGGGCTGACCTTCAAGATCTGATTCTAAAATATGATGTACAGCCATTGCTGCAAAAGAAATTGCTTCATCACAACGATAAAGTTGATCAAAAATTTTAGATTTATCTAGGGTAATTTTGGCATCTGCCACCTGAATTGGAGCATAGGCAATCTCGATGGGTTGTCCATTTAGTGTATGGGTTTCTGTGTCGAGAATGATGGCTTGCATGTCCAGTTCCAGCATGTTGAATAATGTTTATGAATGTACATGATCACATCCACACTGACAAACCCATGCTGTGATTATTTGTAGGAATATTATGAAGATGGCTGCGCAGTGTTTAAATAATCTGCTTTTATCGCATCTGCCGAAATAAAACTTTAGAGTGGGATAAAGCTAAACCATCTTCTAAATCGACTTATTTTAAAGGCTTTTGTCCATCGTGATATCCAAAAATGTCGCTAAGTGGATTAAGCACTAGAGTATGTTCACGATCAATGGCATGGTGGTTTTTCGGCTTTACTTTTGTGCATATGTTTGTGTAGTTGGCAGGGGGTACAGCATTTTTGTTGATTTTACATTTTGCTTTAACCTCCGAAAAATAGCCCAATCTGTATCCAATGATCAGAAATATAAGTTCAGCCATTTTTCTGAGATCGGGGTGGCTGATGTATTTGAATGCTATTAATACATATCGAGCTAAAACAAAGTTTTAGTTCTATATTAATTTGATCAATTAAAATAAGAGTAATTGCTTAAAAATTAGGCTTGAACAAAAGTTTGTTCCATGTATTTAATGATTCATCTTCAATGAAAAATTGACTTTAAAACAACAAACAAAAGGATCATGGAATGAAAATGCTGCGTTTAACGGTTTTTGTCAGCAGTGCGCTATTTTAGCAGCCTGCGGTAATGATAGTAATGACCAACAATTTAGTAATCCTGAAACAAACGCTGATCTCAATCAGATCAAAAATCCAGTGGTAACTACAACAGCCTATAGTCAAGACAATATGCCTGCTGTGAGTGCAGACAGCCGATTGATGACCTATAAAATGCTAGGAGTAGATGGCAAAGTTGTTCAAGCCACAGCCTTAGTCTTTACCCCAAAAACAGTTGCTCCGGCAGGTGGTTGGAAAATTGTGGCTTGGGCACATGGAACGACAGGTGTGGCTGATAAATGCGCTCCGAGCCGAAAAGGTTTGCAAGGTATGAATACTTATTGCAAATGTTATTGGCAAAGGGTTATGTCGTTGTGGCACCCGATTATGAGGGAGTAGGGGAACCTAGTGGACGTGAAAACCATCCTTATCTGAATCTAAAAAGTGAAGCCTTTTCGATTACCGATGCCGTTGTCGCTGCTCGAAGTTACTTAATCAGTCAAGGTAAAACGGTGTCGAAGGATTGGCTTTCGATCGGACATTCTCAAGGTGGTCAGGCCGTGTTTAGGTGCGGCTGAATTCGCATCACGTGCTGACTTAAATTTTAAGGGAACGATTGCCATAGCACCTGCAAATAATCTTGCGCTCATTCTTGACGCAGGCGAGAAGTTAGCTGTAGGTAAACCTGCAACCGTGCAAAGTATGATTTATGCACCTTTAGACAGTTTTACTGCGCAGATTATTGCGGGTATGCAAGGGCATAAAAACAGTGTGGATTATTCAAAAGTATTTAGTGGACATTTGGCTGCGATTGCACCTCAGGCTGAAACAGTGTGTTCAGGTGAATTAACCAAGTTAATTCAAGATGACATGCTCAGTTATGCGAGTCAGAACACGACTTTGGATAACTATGGACGCACGCAGTCTGATTTCTTAACTTTAAAGCCAATCCAAAAATTTATGAGTGAAGGTTCACAGCCTTTAACGACAGCGGTGAAAACGCCGATCATCATTTATCAAGGTAAAGCCGATCAGACCATTCCAGCAGACGCGACTAAATTTATGATTAGCCTTGCTAAGCCGGGAACATCGATTGACTATCGTGAGCAAGCGACAGCAGATCATATTAGTATTTATACCGATAATCTGGCAAATTTTGTGCAAGATGTAGAGACTCTCATGCCAAATCAATAAGTTGATTTGACTTAAATAGTGCTCGTGCAGATTCAACACGGGCATTATTTATTTAAAACAGCACAAACTTCCCTCTCTCATTTCTAAAACTTCATGCTACAATACGCGCCAATCTTAGCACGGCTTAAAAGCCCTAATTTAATAGGACCTCGCTAATGTTTGCCAACACCTCTATTGCTCAATTTGACCCTGAATTAGCTCAAGCGATCTCGAATGAAGATGCTCGCCAAGAAGCGCACATTGAGTTAATCGCTTCAGAAAACTACTGTTCACCTGCAGTAATGGAAGCTCAAGGTTCAAAACTTACTAACAAATATGCAGAAGGCTACCCTGGTAAACGCTACTACGGCGGTTGCGAGTATGTAGACGTGATCGAACAATTGGCCATTGACCGTGCTAAAGAATTGTTTGGTGCAGATTATGCAAACGTTCAACCACACGCTGGTTCACAAGCAAACTCTGCAGTTTACCTTGCGCTACTTAACCCAGGCGATACAGTTTTAGGTATGAGCTTGGCTCACGGTGGTCACTTGACTCACGGTGCTAAAGTTAGCTTCTCTGGTAAAACTTACAACGCAATTCAATACGGTTTGAACCCAGAAACTGGCGAAATCGACTATGCAGAAGTTGAACGTTTAGCTGAAGAACACAAGCCAAAAATGATCGTGGCTGGTTTCTCTGCGTATAGCCAAGTTGTTGATTGGCAACGTTTCCGAGATATCGCGGACAAAGTTGGTGCTTACTTATTCGTAGATATGGCTCACGTAGCTGGTCTTGTTGCTGCTGGTGTTTACCCAAGCCCAGTACAAATTGCTGACGTAACTACAACGACTACACATAAAACACTTCGTGGTCCACGTTCTGGTTTAATTCTTGCGAAAGCAAATGAAGAAATCGAGAAAAAATTACAATCAGCTGTATTCCCTGGTAATCAAGGTGGTCCTTTAGTTCACGCTGTAGCGGCTAAAGCGATCTGCTTCAAAGAAGCAATGGCGCCTGAATATAAAGCTTACCAACAACAAGTTGTTAAGAATGCGCAAGCAATGGCTGAAGTTCTAATCGAACGTGGTTATGATGTTGTTTCTGGCGGTACTAAGAACCATTTGTTCTTATTATCTTTAATTAAACAAGACATTACTGGTAAAGATGCCGATGCTTGGTTAGGTGCTGCTCACATTACTGTGAACAAAAACTCAGTACCAAACGATCCACGTTCTCCATTCGTGACTTCTGGTATCCGTATAGGTACTCCTGCTGTAACAACACGTGGTTTTGGTGAAGCTGAAGTACGTGACCTTGCAGGCTGGATCGCTGACGTTCTAGACAGCAAAGGTGACGAAGCTGTGATTGCTACAGTGAAAGAAAAAGTTGCTGCTGTTTGCGCTAAATTCCCAGTTTACGCAAAATAAGTCTGACTTGAGAAAGCCCCCTCAAGGGGGCTTTTTTTATGTCATCAGAAAAATTCAAAAGTTATCTAAACATTTATATTTCTGTTATAACGGAATAAGAGATAACAAAAAATTTGCCCATCGCTATAGATCTGTTGGCAAGGTCGCAAAGGAACTTTATATGAAAAAACCCAATATTATTCTTTCAGAACAAGATTTACATCGTTTAGAAACCATGTTGGAGCATCAGTCTAAGCTGACGCCGACGATGGAGCATTTGGAAGATGAGATGGCGCGCGCTGAAGTGGTTGCTCCACAAGATGTCCCTGCCAATGTGGTGAGTATGAATGCCAAAGTTCTCATTAACATTGCACCTGCGACAGAAGCAACCGAAATTACACTGGTCTATCCACATGATTTTCGTGGCGATAAAGGTCAAGTCAATGTTTTGGCTCCAGTGGGCGCTGCCATTTTAGGTTTGGCTGAAGGGCAGGAAATAGAATGGCCGCAGCCTGATGGTCATACCATGAAAGTCAAAATCATTAAAGTGCTCTATCAACCTGAGCGTGAAGGGAATTATCTATAATTCCGCTGTGATATACAGATAAAATCCGCACACAAAGCCATCGATACCGATGGCTTTTTTATTTTTTCTTTATTGCATTTTTAGATATGAAATGTGCAAATGTTGTTAAGCAGATTTCATTACAACCATAGCAGTTTAACTTGGGAAAACTGTCAAATAATTGACAGAGTCATGGGCACGAAGTCGGCACACTTTATTTCAACAACACCATCGTTGCTTAATAATTTGAAGAATAAGGTAGAGCCCTATGACACAATTAGAATCGAATCATTACAATCCAGACTATCAATATCAGCATATTGAAGTAAAACCTGTAACCGGTCGTATTGGTGCCGAAATTTCTGGCATTCAGTTGTCTGGAAATTTAGACAAAAGCGTGGTCGATGAATTTAATCATGCACTATTAAAATATAAAGTTGTATTTGTGCGTGGACAGCAAGATCTCACAGATCTAGAACAAGAAGCCTTTGCACGACTTTTAGGTAATCCGTTGAATCACCCAAGTGTGCCACTCAAAGATGGTACAGCACATACTTTGTCAATTGACTCACGTGGTGGGCGCGCAGATTCGTGGCATACCGATATTACGTTTTTGCCCAATTATCCTAAAGCCACAATTTTAAGAAATGTAGTTGCACCTGAACATGGTGGCGATACGGTTTGGGCCAATACCGTGACCGCTTATGAAGATTTAAGTCCTGAGCTGCAAAAGTTGGCGGAACAATTACGCGCGGTGCATAGTAATAGTTATGACTATGCGGCGCCGAAAGGTCAGTACAATGAAGAAGGTCGCCATTTATTCCGTACCGCGGTAGAAGTGGAAACTGAGCATCCTTTGGTGCGTGTACATCCTGAAACAGGTGAAAAAAGTTTGGTTTTGGGTCACTTCTTTAAACGCTTCAGTGGATATAGTCCGGCACAGTCACGTCGTTTATTTGAACTGTTTCAAGAGCAAATCGTGCAATGGGAAAATGTTGTGCGTTGGCGCTGGGCGGTAGGTGATGTTGCGATTTGGGACAATCGTGCGACGCAGCACCGTGCCATCAATGACTATGGCGATGAGCTACGTATCGCCTCACGTGTCACTATCGAGGGCGATGTGCCTGTCGATGTAAATGGTCAGCCGAGTACTGTACTGAAAAATATTCAAAACACCGACATTTCAAACTTGCGTTCTGAAGCAGGCCGTATTTATGAGAAAGCATCTTAAGTATTAGAGCGTCATTTAAAACAGCATAAAAACAGATAAATAATGCGAAAAACAATGGTTTTACATTTTTCAGCACTTGCCTAAGATCAATGAGATCTTAGGCATTTTTTTATAGACGTGAGCGATCAAAAGAACACAGCCCAACAGCATTTGTTGCAAATTTTGCGTAATGAAGACATCTTTCAGGGCTTTAGCGATCAGACTTTAGAACAGCTTGTGCAACAGGTGAAATATTCACGATTTCATTCGCAGCAGCACATCTTAAAACAACAACAAATCGTGCAAGATATTTATATTTTGCTTTCAGGTACGCTACAAATTGGTTGGTTGCAAAATAATGGTGAATTGATTGTAAATGACTATATCCGTCGCCAGTCGGTATTTAATTTTGTCGCACTCTTACAACAAAAGCCTTTGAATTATGATTATTTTGCTGCGACACACGTCGAGGTGGCAATCATTTCTGGAACAAGGTTTTTAGCAGTTTTACAGCGTGATCCGAAGGCGCTTTGGAATGTCGTGCAATCTCTCAGTCGACGCATGTATTTGATGTTTGAGCATAATCGTTATTTGCGAACGGCAACGCTAGAGCAGCGTATTGCTAGACATTTGATTCGACTCTATGAGCAATATGGATGTCGGCAGGAAATTCCCCTGAAACTCAGTCAGCATGAATTTGCAGAGTCTTTTAATATTTCACGCCAAACGTTGAATAAACATCTGCAGCAATTTGTCCAAACACAAGTGATCGCGTGGAATTATGGACAAATCGTGATCTTGGATCTTGATCGTTTAAGGCGAATGAGTGAACTTGATGAATAACTGGATTTAAAATTTGACGAGAAGCCATAATCGCAAATGGCTTCATTGATCTTACATAGATTAGTGCTTACTGATTTTATCCAAATAACCCATCATAAAAGCAGAAAAAACAAAGGTTAAATGCATGATGATGTACCACATGATTTTGTCATTGGGGATGTTTTTCGCATCCATAAAAATGCGTAATAAATGAATCGAAGAAATTGCCACGATTGATGCTGCAACTTTGAGTTTTAATGAATTGGCATCCATGGTGCCGAGCCAGTTCAAGCGATTGGTCGATTCATTAATTTTTAATTGCGAAACAAAGTTTTCATAGCCTGAAAACATCACCATCACAATCAGTCCGCCCACCATAGTCATATCGACCAAAGAGAGAATGACTAAAATCAGGTCAGCTTCTGAATATTCTAAAATATGCGGAAGGACATGAATGACTTCCTGGAAAAATTTAATCGCGAGCAGTAGCAGTGCAAAGGATAAACCAAAGTACACGGGAGCCAGAATCCAACGTGCAGCATACATTGTGTTATGGAAAAAACGTTCCATTTAAGCCTCTAAAATTATTGATCTAATATTTGGTTCTAAAGTATATGAATTAAATTTTACGATAATTTTGATAATAATTCATGTAGAGTCAGTTGTTTAATTTAAATCTAGATTGAATCTTTGAGTATCTTAAGCTTGAATTCATCTGTGTAGGTCATCATCTCCATTGAAATGATGCCGTATGGCTGCTTAGGCGGTTCTATATGCAACGGTTGAATTTAATAACGAAATTTGACCGATGAAATAGATGTATTTTTTGCAAAATACTACAAGACTTTTATGGCAAAACTTGTAGTATAAAAATGATTTTATTGAGTTTAATTGGCTATGTCACAAATTGATGTATTGGTGCCGTTAAAGGATATTACGGTAGATCGGGCGGAAGTGCTTTCGATTAAGCGGAATGACCTTGTGCCATTACTGACCGATCAATATCGTCTAAATCATTATGCAGATCAATTAATTCAAGCACAGTCGGTGCTGCTAGACGGTGTTGACCCTCAATTGACGAAACAACTTAGTCAAACTATTGAACAGTTGATTCAAGCTCTAGCCAATTCAAAAAAATATTTAAAAACACGCAAATTTAATGCCTTGCAAAAATGGTTAGGCATCGATTTGGAATATGGTTCAGGACAAGTTGAATATTATAAAAATCTGGATCAATTACTTGATCGGGCAAATCATCTGAGCCAAAAATTACAGTTAGAAATTCAAAAGTCCCAAGCACGTTTTAATCAACTACAAGGCTTACGTGAGCAAATGGCGCGCTATATCGTCGCGGCTGAAGAGTTCTTGGTGGAATACCCACAGTTTGTGAAAAATCAGCATCCGCTTGACAACTTTGCAGAACGTTTATCGAAAAAGGTGAATACGTTGCAAACCTTACAAGCCAGTAATGATATTGCGATTACGCAAATGCAGCTTTCTCAGCAGCTTTCTTTTGAATTATTAGATCGATATAAGGAAGCTCAGCAGGTGTTGATTCCAGCATGGCAATATCATGTGAAACAAAGTCGTCAAAGTAACTCGACAAGTTCATTGGAAAAGCTTAATAATAGCCGTGAAAATTTGATTAAAACTTTAAAAAAATCACTAGAGAATTCCTCTAAGTCTTAGAAATATAAGGTGAGTTATGACCGATTTAGATGCCAAAAATTTACCCGTTGAAGTAAGCAAAGAGTTGACTGAAGAAAAGTTTCAGCAACTCAATTTGCAGGAAATTGGCTTACAAACTTCAGATTTTCACGAAGTCGAAGCTGCACGTAAGGAATTGGCAGATTTAAGTCATAATAGTGTTGCCGAATACGGTAAAAACATTGCCACCAAGACGTCGACCTATACCGATGAATTATTAAATTTGGTGCAAAATAAAGATCTAGATGCGACAGGTCAAAAGCTCAATCAGGTGGTACAAGTCGCACAGCAATTGAATACCACGAGCATTTTAAATAAATCTAAAAGCTCAGGATTTTTTGGTGGTTTACTGAGTAAATTTAAAGGTGCCAAGCAAAGTTTTGATCAGCACTTTAATACCACCAAAGAGCAAATTGATGCGTTGGTTAAAGAAATTGAAACTTCGCAAAATGGCTTAAAAACGCGTGTAAATACCTTAGATAAAATGTTTGAAGGCGTGCAAGACGAATATAAACAATTAGGGGTGTATATCGCCGCAGGTAAGTTGAAAGAGCAAGAAATTCAACAGGAAATTGCAAGCTTAACTACTCAAGTTCAAGATCAAACCACTACGCAAAAAATCTATGACCTCAATCATTTGGCAAATAATCTTGAAAAACGTGTGAGTGATTTACAGATCTTGCAACAGTCTGCGATGCAGACCTTGCCGATGATTCGCATTATTCAATCCAATAATTTGATGTTGGTTGATAAATTTTATGCTATTAAAAATATCACCTTACCGGCATGGAAAAACCAAATTAGCTTGGCGATTTCATTGCAAGAACAAAAGAACAGCGTGCAATTGGCAAATAGCATTGATGATGCGACCAATGACCTGCTAAAACGCAATGCAGATTTGTTACATCAAAACTCTGTCGATACTGCGAAAGCCAATCAGCGTTCAGTGATTGATATTGACACACTTGAACATGTGCAAAATACCCTCATTAAAACCGTTAATGATGTGATTCAAATTCAGAAAGAAGGCGTACAAAAGCGTGAAGAAGCAACGACACGTATTCGTGCCTTACAAAACAATTTGAATCATTTAGTAATTGAATCGAGTGGTTCAAACCCTTCTTCATAAGCTGTGAGGGAGGTGAAAATACAATCTGAAGGAGTATGTCTTTGCCTCCCATTGATGAATATGCGCTAAATCCGCAGCAACTGGAAACAGGGCTTCAAACCATTAAGAAGCGTCAACGCAATTTGACGTTATTGACTTTAACCAGTGTTTCTGTGCTGATCGTTTCAGCTGTGATGTTGTTTATTCAGCATGATATGGTTTATAGCTTTTTTGGCCTAAGTTCTAGCGTACAGCAACTGCATATTCCCGTCAGTGCAGGTGATTTGGCATATCAACTCGGTGAGTCCTCCGACTATTTTTCAAATTTTTTATCCTTTATTGGTTGGTTATTTCTCAAACTCATCGTTTCATTTATTGGCGCATTTTTCTTGGTTGGATTTCTAAAGAAATTTCAATTTTTTAGAATTCGCTTCCAATCTTTTGTATTGAAATTTGTAGGCTGGATTTTATCGTTTATTATGCTTTGGTCAGGCTTAACTTATGTGCAATATGACCTTAATCATGATGACCGTGCAGCAGATCAAAAATTGGTACATTATGAAAAAAATATTCAAGAAAGCCAGCTGGCTTTCGAGATGGAAGATGCACAATTGGCAAAACCCGTGCAAGCCTATTTACTTGCACAAGCTGCTTTGATGCATAAGCCTGTAGATCGTGCGACAGCAATTCCTTTGGTGCAATCCTTAATCAATGCCGAGCAACAAAATCCAGCAAAATTCCGTGAATACGGTTTTCAGCCTGAACAGCTCTGGGCGATGCAAAATCAGCTATTTGATAAAACCATGACACCGATGGCGCAAAGCGTGGAAAAACAAGTTCAGCAAGCCAATGTAGTAGAAGTTGTTGTACGTTGGGTTTTGATCGCCGTGATGGTACTCACGCTGGTTTTGAGCTTAATTTTGTATCTGCTTTCTCAGCAGTTCAAATCACGGATTAATCGAATTGAGCAGGGACTTCATTAATAGGCCTATTTTCTTTTTAGATCATTGCATTGCTCAGAATAAAAATCCCCATCACATTGTATGGGGATTTTTGATGTTGGGTAGATTAACTTGCGCGATGAAAAAGTTGTCGAAGTTCCTGTGTAGAAAAAGTCTGATCATTCACTTCACCATCCACAAGGTAAAAAGGAATCGGGTGCTGTCCCTTTGATTTTACATACTGTGTAATTTCATGCTGGCGGTCTGCAATATCTTTATGTTGAATTGAGCGCAGTACTTTCGAGCCATCTAAACCAATGCCTTCAATAATGCTTTTTAAAACGTGAATTTCAGCAATATTTTGACCGTGTGCAAATAATGCATGGAATAGGGCTTGAGTCAGGGCATATTGATCCAGAATATTGTCCAAGGCCAATATAGCTTGATGAGCCAGTTGACTGTTTGGCATACGTTTCATGTACTCAATATTAAGCCTCTTTCATAAATCAAAAAACGAACAGTCTCTTGCTGATTATTTGTACCGAAGAATTTTAAATATTCATGCATAATCTGCGGATGAAATATATCGATTCAAAGAAGCTTTCTGAAACACAGTTTAAGCGATACACCGGCATATCATGGTCAACCTTTGATTTAATGGTTGAACAACTGAAAATGCATGTTCCTGCTAAAGGTAGACCAACTAAATTGAGCATAGAAGATCCAATCCTTCTGTGCTTAAGTTATTGGCGCGAATACCGAACCTTGTTCCATGTTGCAACAAGTTATGGTGTGTCAGAGCCGACTGCTTCAAGAATTGTCCGTCATGTAGAGGACTGCCTGATCAAGTCCAATTTATTTAATTTACCGAAGCATTTGCCTGAGGGCGAAGGCATCGACTGGAACGTGGTGATTGTTGATGCCACAGAAATTCCAATACAAAGACCTAAAAAAACAGAAGAAAAGCTATAGTGGCAAAAAGAAGGCACATACTTTCAAAGTCCAGGCCATCATTCATTATAGAACTCAGCAAATTCTGAGTTTATGCACTGATCGTGGTGCTGTACATGATTTCGAACTCTTCAAACGAAACTTACATCAGATTCCGGCAGGTGCCTTTATCCTTGCAGATAAAGGCTATCAAGGGATTTATGCAATGTATCCAAATAGCTTGTTGCCATTAAAAGCAAAAAAGCGCTGTAAATTGGATCCTGAACTAAAAATCTATAATCAAGAAATCAACAAAAGAAGAATTGGGGTTGAGCATGTATTTGGTAGTTTAAAAACTTTCAAAATCCTTGCCGAGCGATATCGTAATCGAGGAAAAAGACTGGGCTTAAGATTCAATTTAATTGCGGGAATCTATAATTTAGAGCTGAGCAAAAAATGAATTATGAAAGAAGTCTATTGACAATCACATCTTCGCTATAAGCGGCAAATTTTGTCATTTCGAGTTTTCGCTTTGCTGCACTTGCGCCATACTTATTGGTTAAATACTGCAGCACATCTAAGCCTTGTTCAGGAATTTCTGGAACGCGTTGAATCGGCAATAGCTCTACACGGGTTGCTGTATGTTCATTCCAGTTTTGTTTTAACTTTTGAAATGCGACATAACTCATGGGATAAACAATATCAAAGACAAATTCAATTTTCATTATTCTGCTCACTGTTGATTTTATACTTGTAGATCGATGGCTGATTGATACAAGGGATTGATTGCGGCTTTATTGATAGAACTCATAAGCAGTCAAATCATCTGATATTTCATTTGATTTAAAGCCGACTTGCTGAAATTAAACTTAAAGCTTTATAAGGGTTTTGTAATTGATCAGGTCGTGCGTATGTCTTGCATAGGCTTGGTGTAATTTCACTAAAAAAGAAAAAAATGAGGAATTTGTCATGATATATGTGTATGAATAAATCATTTTAATGTTAATATGCGACCATATATTTATGATTTAGAAAGAAATTTAATCATTTGATTTGTAAAACCGATTAATTTTATAAAAACAAACCGTTTCACCTATTTAATGGTTTGTTCTATCATTCTCTCATCAAATAAATTTACTCCTCTGGAGACGTTAGCAATGTTAGATCAAAATACTTCTGCTCAATTAAAAACCTTACTTGAACGCCTTGAAGGCCCGATTGAAATCGTCGCGACTTTAAACGGCACGGACAAATCAGACAAAATTAAAGAATTGGTAACTGAAGTTGCCGCTTTATCTGATTTAGTGACTGCACGTTTTGACGGTAACAACAGCCGTGCGCCAAGCTTTGGTATTGCAAAAGCAGGTGAAACTCCACGCGTATTCTTCGCAGGTCTACCGATGGGCCATGAGTTCACGTCCTTGATTCTAGCTTTGCTACAAACTTCAGGTTATGCACCGAAAGTTTCTGACGAAGTACTGAATACCATCAAAGGTCTAGGTCTTAAAACTGACTTTGATGTGTTTGTATCTTTAAGCTGCCATAACTGTCCTGATGTGGTTCAAGCACTTAACTTGATCGCAATTTACAACCCGGGTACAACTGCAACCATGATTGATGGTGCATTCTTCCAAGACGAAGTGGAAGAACGCAAAATCATGGCTGTACCAATGGTATTCCAAGACGGCAATCACATCGGTCAAGGTCGTATGACTTTGGAAGAAATCATTGCTAAATTAGACACCAACTCTGCTGCAAAAGATGCTGAAAAGCTAAATGCCAAAGAAGCCTTTGATGTCCTTGTGATTGGTGGTGGCCCTGCAGGTAATACTTCTGCAATCTATGCTGCACGTAAAGGTATTAAAACCGGTA